>NZ_JBWGQH010000006.1:53211-91532 GCF_056331925.1 Chloroflexus sp. | reverse complement strand
TCGCGACTTCCCCAGTCTCACGCCGACATGTACTGACGATTGGTAGGCACAAAGAGAGGCCGGACAACCCTTCGCGACTTCCCCAGTCTCACGCCGACATGTACTGACGATTGGTAGGCACAAAGAGAGGCCGGACAACCCTTCGCGACCTTCGCGTCTTTGCGTTTTTCGGTTTGTAACGTTTTTGTTACGCTACACCTTGTACACTTCTGCACAAGACTTACGCAAAACATTGTCGTGCTAACTCCTTGAATTTTCCAATGTTTTGGAGGACCTCGCTATGCACAAGCCGCACCATCTCTCCCACGCCGTCGTTGGTTTGTCAATTGCCCTCATCTCCCTCTTTCTATTACTGATAGCTGTACGTCTCTATCCGATGGCAAATCCAGATCCCATCCGTGTGGCTTGGCAGCGTGCGCTTAGCACCGGCACATACCGGTTTGAGGCATCGGCGACGATGATCGCCGATCCTGTCGCATCACCGGTGAATGCCGGTCGCCCTCCTGAGCGGCACGAGATGTATCTGCAAGGTACGGCCGATATACCGGATAAGACGACCGAATTGCACGTATGGTCGCAGGGCGGTAACGTTCAGACCGGTGATGGCAGTGTGATGCTGCGTGTTATCGCCGGGCAGACGTGGATGCGCCAAGGCGAAGGTGAGTGGGAGGAGTATAGCGGTCTTGGTGAAGTTTTTGCGCCCGGCGGTGATGTGTTGGGGTATCTAAATGCGGTGCGTGATGTACGTCTACTGGGCGAGGAGCAGAGAGCTGGGCACACAGTGACGCGCTATGCCTTCCAGATCGATGCGATGGCGCTCGAGCGCTACCTACGTGAACATCAGCAAGAAGCGTTGCGTCAGGCCAACCGATTACCGCCGGGGGTTGAGCTTCGCCCGGCTGCTGAGTATGACCGCTTGCGTGGCAGTGGTGAGGTTTGGATTAATGCTGATGGCTTGCCGGTGCGGCAGATACTGGATTTGGTTTTGCCGGCTACCGGCGATCGGTCAACGAGTCGTGCGCAGTTAACGATGGATTTTGCCGGTTTTGGGCCGCTGCCGTCGGCCTGGCCGTTGTTTTGGCAGCAGTGGTTGGGAACGTTGCACGATATAAGTGATGTGGCGCTACCGATAGTTGCAGCACTGCTGATGGGTTTGGGTGCTACCATTTTGCTGATCCGCTGGCGCGGTTCACGCCGGCTATCTGGTGTTTTAGCAGGCGTGTTAATTGTAACGCTGGTAGGTGGCCCATTGCTAACGGCGCAGCGGGTTGATGCGGCTCAAACTGAGTGGGCAGCCCAAATGGCCCGCCATCATCAAGCGCAAGCAGAGCTGGACCGTACTTCAGAAACGGAAACTACGTTGCCACCCGATGTAGCGGCGGCACGCTTGCTGGCCGATGTATGGTTAAGTGAAGTACGCGGCAATGCGACTACTGACAGCGATGGTGATGGCCTCAGCAATGCTCAAGAAGCGATCCTTGGCACCAATCCACAATTAGCCACCGATGGTCCCGCTCGCCTCACTACGCTCACGACGCAGGCCTCAACGGTGCTCAACAGCGCACCAGCGACTCTGGTTGATGATGGTCGTGATAGTGATGGTGATGGCTTAACCGACTTCCAAGAGCAGTTTCTCGGTACAAACCCTCTCGATAGCGATACCGATGCCGATGGCTTGAGTGACTTCGCCGAAGCGGTTGGTTTTTCGTATGCCGGTCGTGATTGGCGCCTCGACCCGTTGGCTCAAGATACCAATCGCGATGGCGTACTTGATAGTCTGGAAGTGGTTCGTAACGGAAATGTGCTGTACGCATACGATACCGATGCCGATGGTATTCCTGATGCTTTCGACTACGATAATGATAACGATGGTGTGCCCGATCGGATCGATCTCTCGCCAATGACCAATTCCTACTCGCAGGGGGTCTTCAGCAACAATCGAGCGATGTGGTTGCGCCTCGATAATCTAACCCCAAACCGGCTGGTAGCGGTAGATGTTCAAGTGCGCCCACAACAGGTAGGCCAACTCTGGTACGCTCAGAGTCGCTTCGATTGGCCCCATGACGGTGCCGGGCAGATCCAAGATCGCAATTGGACGACCGATGATGTACAGCTTCTCCCACTGCTGGAAATCACTATCCCGGGAAATTCTTTTTCTACGCTTCCGCCATATACTGACGATGGCAATGGCAATCTCTCCTCGCCCGTCCTCAGTGCGCAAGGGATCACGTTACGTCGATCTGACGCGAACACGATCGTCGCCTATGTCCCGCTCAGTCTTGTAACCGATAGTCAGACCGGCGAACGAGTAGCCTTTTCGGGGCGGATGTGGTATCAAGGGTCATCGTCATGGGGTAATGCCCATCGGTTGCGGCTAATCTGGGCGGTACAGATGAAAAACGATGTGGATGGGTTTGATAAATCTGCCATTATCCATGTCTACGACAACACTAATTGGTTTCTGACCGGGATGCAAATTCGCGAAGAGCATGGCGTGAGCGGCGTGTTGCTGGTGGCCGACCCGCAGGTGCAGGGTGACGCAGTCGCCCGCGATGATGCGCTCTTGGCCTTGATCAACGGTCTCAACCAGAGCTTTATGCGCGCCCGTGGTGATCTATCACCGGCAGCTATCGCCAACCGCTTTCACCGTCTGAGTAATGGCAGTGTATCAAGTGAAGCGCGTTGGAATCTACCGAATATCTTTCTCGCTAGTGCCTACACCCACGACGATACGCTTAGCCTGGCTCGCAACTCGACGACGCTCAACCGTAACTTGCTAGGGCAAATACCGGTGTCTGATCAGCCTCTCCTCTTGCACGCCCGTAGTGAGACATTCCGCGCACTCAATTTCGATAGTCTTGGTAGTAATGCCTCATGGTCGGATACTATCTTGATAATGAATCTTGCTACCGGTGGTCAGAATCCGGTCTACCTTCAAACCATGAATTACCTTAGCCTAACCGGCTATGAGTTTTCTGGTGATTGGCGGACGTTGTCGCCAGAGCAGACAATGCAGCGCTTTATTGATCGTCATAGGGGGCAGACCAGTACTGATGAAGAGACACGCGAAGGTCAGCTTGTCGTGTTGCGTAACTATCTTGGAGTACTAATCCAAGGCGTGATGGCTCTTGTCGCCAATGGCGAGCAGCGCCCGCTCGCTGATTTTGCCAGCCCTGATGCATCATTGGCGCAGATCAACACTGCTTTAGCTACCCAAGGGGCAGGTGCGCTCAAGCATGCTCTTGCAGTCCTAGGATCGGCCCAAGGGTCGGATACAAATAGGGTGTTGAAGATGATCGGCGGTGTGGTGAAGGGCTTGGCGATTAGCGCAGCACGGGGTGGAGGGGCAGCATGGTCGGTTGCCAGCCAATTTGTGACCAGTTTCAAGGCCAAGGCCGGTGATGCGATTCGCGGCGCAATCATCGGCGCGTTGGTGGCCGGCTTGATCTTGGCAACGACGGCGCAATTAGGCCAGATTTCACCGGAACTGAACCGCTGGTTGATGTCCGGTGGAATGGAATTGGTGGCGCACGTTACGTCATCGGTAGCGACTATTGTTAAGAACGGCATTGATCTGATCCTGATTGCCAAATTCGGTTTACAAAAGATCACAGCGGCTTCAGCAGCGTTCACGATCTTTGTCGGTGCGGTGTTGGTCGTAGCTACTGTTGGCTTAGCTATCTACGAAGCGGTCGCCAACCAGTTGTCGGGTGTCGCACTCGCGCAATTGATTATCACTACTGTATTACAAGTGGCATGGATCGTTCTCCTCACCGCTCTTACCTTTATTCCCAAGGTCGGCCTTATCATTGTGGCCGTCATTACCATCATCGATGCGCTACTGTCGGTGATCCTCTCGCTGATATTGGGTCGAGCAACAACATTCTCGACATGGCTTTTCCAACAGATCGCCCGCTTTATCGTTGATGAGTCGCGCTACTTGACCGTGCGTCCAACGGTAGATAGCACCAATTTAGGATTGATCAATCCGGCAGCAGGCATGACCGCATGGAACCCCCTCCGCTTCAGTGCGACCGTCTACCCGAATCTGGCGTGGAATCCGAACCGGATCGGCAATCGTTGGTTTGGCAACCCGTGGAATGACTGGCAGGCCCGTCAGCGGGTTTCTGGTGAGGTATCGCTCGCCACCTCAGAACAGAGTCTCCACGTCTCGCCTGGTTGGCCACCGATCCAAGATTCGTATCCGCGTTCGGTTGATTTTTCCTTCCCGGCAGGGATCAACCGCTCAACGTCACTCTGGATGAACACTGCCTTCAATCTGCCGTATAAGCGCTGTATTTTCGTATGGTGCGGCGCGTATGACGACGTGCAGCGCTACAATTCTCGCCTGGCCGATAGTTTGGTCTTCGATATCTTACCGGCCACCCTCGACGAGTTTGTCAGTATGGATTGGGGAGGAAGTGTTCCGTTTCCGTCATTGCCCGATCGCGATCTTGACGGTCTCCACCGCGATGTCGATCCGAATGACAGTACATGGGATACCGACGGTGATCGGCTGAGCGATGCGTTTGAGCTGCGGCGCGCTCGTGAAGGTATGCGCTTGAATCTGCGCACGGCCGATACCGATACCGATGGTTTGAGCGATTTGGAAGAAGTGCGTTGGGGTACCGATCCCACTCGTCCTGATACCGACGGCGATGGCTTGGGCGATGCACTTGAGGTGAAAGGTCAATTGGTAACGGTGAGTGGACGGCCGTTGTTGATCCGTACTAGCCCGCTAGCGACCGATTCGCGGGGTTATGGCTTGTCTGATGCCGTTTGGTTGACACAGGGTGATGCGGTAGCAGTGCGTTCGCGCGTCGGTGCCTGGCCGCTTGTTTCATCGTTTGCCGATTCGGCTGGAGGACGAGCCTTCGACTGCGTTGCCGGAGCCTGTCCTACTCCCACTACGACGATTGGCGGTAGAACCGGCACTGAATTCAACGGTCATCAGTTTCTGGTAATTAGTGATGAACGTTTCCGCATGGCGGATGAGATGAGTTTCACAGTCTGGATCTATCCTACCGCATTTACCAACGGCATCTTGATCAATCGTGAGGGCGAGTACGAAGTAGCGCGCTTCCCTGATGGCACCATCCAGTGGGCTTTTGCCAACGCCAATCCCGGCTGGGCGTGGATCAACACCGGCGCGGTGGCGCCGCTCAATCAGTGGACGCATGTGGCGGTGACGTACAACCGCGGCGTGGTGACCACCTATCTCAACGGCGCGGCGGTGCATACTTACCACGGGGCGGGCGCGATCAGCGATGTCGATTGGTCGCAGAACGAGCTGCGGTTGGGTGATCGCCAATATATACCACAGCGATTCGTCGGGGTTATGGCCCAAGCTCGCTTGTTCAATCGGGCATTACCGGCGAGTGAGGTTATGACGCAGATGAATTTGGCGGCGTTGATGGCTACACCGCAGACGACGATCTCGAGTGAGCTGACTACATCACAAGCACCGATTGGTGTCTTCCCGACGGTTGATGATAGTACTCTGGTAGTGCGACCCGGTCAGGTGTTGACCTATACGGCTACCTTGCGTTATCTTTTGGCGAACGGTCGTCCACTACGTGGTGCGTTCTGGTTAAATCTGCCTGGAACAAGTTTGCCGGCTGAAACCTTCGAGCTGTTGCCGGGGCAAGAGCATAGCTTCGTCACCAATCTGACCATTCCGGCTGACGCACCGGAAGGACCATTTGTGATCGATGCGATCACGCAATACAGTCTGGGTGGTAATCCAACCGCACGCTGGACGCCACCGGTGTTTGTTGAGCAGGCCGGGGCTGATGTGAGTGTGGCGGCGGTGGCCGCTGCTCCCAGTGCTGCTGCACCTTACGCATTGGTCGTCTCTCGTGGTGGTCAGGTGCAGTTCTTTACCGCGCAACCCAACAACTTGCCGACACCGCTCAACGTAGCCGCCGGAACGCAGCCGTCAGTCGCTTGTCTGAGCGGAGCGTGTCTGGTGGCGTGGCAAGATGGTGGAGTCGTCCGGGTTACTCGTGTGGTCGGTAGTACTGTTGCCACACCGCTGACTCTCGGTAACGGGATAATGCCGGTAGTGGCGAGTAATGGTACCAGTTTTGCCGTTGTTTGGCTTGACAACGGTACCTTGCACGCTCGGCGGATCGCTGCCGATGGGACGTTGAGCGGTGCGACATTAGTGCTCGATCCTAATCTTCAGGCTGGGAGTGCAGTGACAGTGGTTGCCGCCGGTACCAATTATCTCGTTGCATATGAACGTGGGTCGGCGACGCAGCGCGATATTTGGTTGGTGCGCTTCGATGAGACTGGGGCAGGTATACCGACGTCAATAACTGCCACTCCCGCCGATGAGACCAAACCGGCGTTGGCCTATAGTACTGCTTTCGGACGCGCCTTGCTGGTCTATCTGCGCGATAGCTCGGTAGTTGGCCGTCTGCTGGTCGGCACGACGGCGCTCACTGAGGTGGTACTGCTCTCGGATGGTGCGGTTAATCTCATCAATCCAACAGTGGCTGCTGCCAACGATCACTTTGTGGTCGCTGCCGGGGCGCGGATTGCTGAGCGCGGTCATCTTCTCTATCAGGCGGTTGACGGGCAGAATCGGTTGTTGGGCAGCCCGCAACGCTTTGCGTGGCTGGTTGATGCGCCATCCGGTGTCGGTGGCGCATTAGCCTGTGCCGCCGGCCAGCCGTGTGTTGTCGCACCGGCGGGCCTGAACGGTGGCGGTACACAGATCGGAACAATCCAGGCCGAACTGGTCGGCGAAGAGTCGGGGTTGTTGGATAACGGTACCTTACCTACTCCATTGCGGCTCATAGTTGACAGTACGCCTCCGGTTGCCTCGATACTCGCGCCGGTCAGTGATAGCTATGTGCCTGCCGCTAATGTGAACAGTGGTTTGGTGGCGAGCGGGGTGGTGAGCGATGCTAATCCGATTGAGCTGGTAGAAATAAGTCTCGACGGTGGTGTGTGGCAGACGGTGGACCCCGGAGCGACGTGGGCAGCGACAATTGATGTAAGCAGTCTATCGGAAGGTGCGCATACGCTGCGTGTGCGTGCTCGCGATGCCGCCGGCAATCAAGGTGCGCCGAGTGCATCGGTAACATTCCGTGTTGATCGCACACCGCCAACATTGACCTTGGTGCCTGATGTCCCATCGTTAATCGTGCGTCCGACCCTCGATGCCAATGGCGGTTGGGTTTTTCCCTTCGCCGGGACACTGAACGATGCCGCCAGTGGTAATGCGCAACTCACGCTTGAATTACTACCGGCTAGTGCTGATGCTGTGACCAGCCTAGCTCAAGCGGTGCCGGCAACCGGTAGCACATGGCAGCACAACTATCTTCTTGTCACCGGTGGCGGAGTTGATGGGCGGTTGACGCCGCCAACCGGGGTGTATACAGTGACGATGCGTGCTGCCGATCTGGCTGGGAATGTGCAAACGGTCGAACGACCAACCCTGCTCAGACTCGATGCGACGGCACCTACCATCGCGCTGGACACTAATCCCGGTGAGCAGATCACAACCTCTCTGACCTTAACCGGTGTGGTGACTGACACCGGTTCGGTGGCGAGCGGTGTACAAACGCTCGAGGCAGCATGGTGGCCGCTTGAGCAAGCCGATGCGCTGATCAACGCAGCAATCCGGCTATCGTTTGATGAACCAGATGGGAGTAAGGTGTTTGCTAATGCAGTTGATGGAGGGTTAATCGCTACCTGTAGCGGTGCGAATTGTCCCTCCGTGATCGCAAGTGGCCGCGTCGGGCAAGGAATTGCGCTCGGTGGCACTCAAACACTCACTATCACCGACCAACTTGGTGGTCTTAGTAGACTCAGTGTTGCGGCATGGGTTAATGGTAGTGGTCGGGTGTTCGAGCGAGGCCAGGCTGGTCAGCCCGGTTACGTCGAACTTACGACTACCGGTGCTCAACTACTTGGGAATAGCGGGTCTTGTTCGGCTACCTTCATGCTAGCCGGCACGGGTTGGCAACATCTCGCCTTGACCTACGATGGTTCCACCCTGGCCGTTTACGGTAATGGTGCGGTAGTGACAAGCATTCCTTGTGTTGCCGGTACATTACCTGCCGCCGAATCGCGACTGGGTGGGTTTGCCGGTCAGCTCGACGAGGTCTATCTCTACGACTATGCGCTTGCCGCTGACGAAGTTGCCCACGTGCGCGCAGCGGCGGATCAGAGCTGGCAGAACGTCACGCTCGCCACACCAGGTACCGCCGCTAGTACGTGGAGTCTGCCCGTCCCGAACACGCTCGACGGGATGTATGCGCTCGCCATACGCGCCACCGACGCGCTCGGCAATCGCACCGTTGATCCGACGGGGGTGATTGTCTGGCGGGGCATGGTCGATCTGCGCGCGCCGCAGGTCTCCATCACTGTGATGCAGCAGGGCAGCGGCGCGCTGGCGCGTACTACTATCACCTGCCAAGCCCGTGACATCAATCTCGCTAGCGCAACGCTGGTCTGCCCGCTCCCTAGCGGCACGATCCTCGAACAGACTGACACCCTCGTCTATTACCAGCCCCCGGTGTGGCGCCGGCTCAACGACGAGGTGCGGTTGCTGTACGGGCGCGATGTGACCTACGTGGTCAATGGCCATATCACCTATACCAACACCGCGACGGCCCAAGACACGCTGGGCCGCGCCGGCAGCGGTACGCCGCAGCCGGTCACGTCACCTGCGCCGGTGGTCGATCTGCTCGTCACCTCGCCAACCGGCAATATTTTCACGACACTTGGCACGATCACAATTGCCGGCAATGCGCGGGCCGATGCCGGTTTGAGCCGGGTGCGAGTATTGGTGAATAGCAGCTTGATCTTCGAGCAGATGTGGTCTGGCGAACTGACCGGCTCCTTCTCGACGACATGGATACCGCCGGCAGAGGGTCGGTATGCGTTGGAAGTGCAAGTCACCGATCAGAGCAATCGTCTCGCTACCCGCCAGATGACCCTTTTTGTTGATACGGCAGCGCCTACTGCACTCGGTTTTGCCACCGCGACCATAACCTCAGCCAATACCTTCAGCGATACGCTGGCGCTGCCGATTCAAGTGACCGATACCGGCGTGATCACGAATGTGCAAGCCTCGTTCGATGGTGTGACGTGGATCGATGCCGCTCCCGATCCGGCTATGAGCGGACGATGGTGGGTGCCGATCAACCAACCGTCTAACGATCTCGATAACCGGTTATTCACCATGAATCTGCGAGCGACTGATGCCGCCGGGCGAACGATCACCGCAACGGCACAGTCGATAACGGTCGACGTGCGTCCACCGGCAGCGCAGACGGTGACGTTGCGTGTGATCGGCGGCGCAACGTTGAACGAAGGCGATGCCGTGCGTGCTGCCGGCGCTGGTTTGCGGATGGAATGGGGGGCAGGCAGCGACAACGCCGGCCCGGTCACCTTCCGCGCCGGTTGGAGCACCGACCGCGAGCCGAATCTGGCCGCGCTTAGCGCGTATGGGGCTGGCCCCGGCAGCCACGATCTGCCTACGCCACCCGAAGGCAGCATCCTCTATGCGCATTTGGTACAGCAAGACGCCAACGGCAACCAACGCATGCAAACTTTCGGCCCGATCATTTACGATACGCCGCTCACGCCTGATGCTATTTCGCAAACCGGTTTCACCGCGCCGGAACGGACGGTTGCCACTGGCTGGCGCGAGGGAGCGTGTGCGTTGGTTGGTCAAAACAGCGCCTTGGCTCGCCGCACGAACGAACTGGCGGCGACTAATGCCGTGCAACGGCTCTATGTGAGTTGGGACAACCGGGCGCTACGCGTGGCATGGCGCGGCGCTATCTGGGGGGCAAGCGAGGATTTGTACCTCTACCTCGACACCGCTACCGGCGGCGCGCCGGCGGTCTATACGCAAGGGATGCCGGCCGGCCAGCCCGATCTGCGCTTCCCCGACGGTTTTGCCCCTGACTACCTGCTGCGGGTCGATGACGCGCAGACTATCAGTCTGTTGCGTTGGAATGGCGCGGCATGGGTAGCGATGAGCGGCGCATGGCAGGCGTGGGTTGACGCTGCCCAACCCGATCTGTTCGAGGCCTACCTGCCGTTTGCGGTGCTCAATATCACGAGCCCGGCCACGACGCAGGCGCGTATGCTTGCCTACGCCACCGAAGAAGACAGCCTGCGCACGTGGGCAGTGATGCCGGCCAACAATCCGCTCACCAGTCCGCGGGTGCTTAATAGCCGCAGCAGCGAAACGATCACCAATCAGATCGCGCTCACCAACGTGATCGCGTGGGCCAATCTTGGCCCCGGCCTGTGCCCCGGCGCAGGACAGGTCGTGGCTGATGTGCGGTTCCGTATCACGGCCACCCCGGTGGGATCGATCTACTCAATCTTCACCGACGAGCTGATCGACGCGCAGAGCCAGCTTCTCGACACCAACAACCACGTGGCGAGCACCCAGCTCGCCGAGATCGACAACTCCCATCCGCTGTTGTTTGAAGGGCAGACCATTACCTACACGATCCACTACGAAAATGTCGGGGAAGCGCCAGCCGAAAACGTACAGGCATGGATCGTCAACTGGGGGGCGCTGCGGCTGCCGGGAGGCAACCTTGTGATTGGATCGGGCGGGAACCCCTACTACGAACAGTTCATCACCTTGGGAACCATTGCCCCCAACACCAGCGGCACTGCCACCTTCACCGGCGTGGTCGATCGCCAGATTGCCCGCGACGCGGGTGAAGACGAAGACTGGGCCACGGTGGACATCTCCTTCCACGATGACACCACCGGTCTTGACGATGCGCTCGACTGGTTATTCGTTGACCATCCGGTTGACATCGCGCCGCCGGAGTATGTCGCGATCTACGATCCGGTCGCCTATGTGAAACCCGGTCTGGTCACGGTGTCCGGCGTGGCGTGGGACGAATCGGACGTGCCGCAGATTCAGATCGAGACGCGGGTGGGTACGGCTGCCCCCGCGATCACCACCTGCGCCGACCCCACCCCCGACGATGGCGAGTGGCAGTGTACGGTCAATATCAGTAATCCAGTCGATGACACAGCGGTGACGATGCGGGTGCGCGCCACCGATGCCGGCGGCCAAACTAGTGCCTGGAGTGATCCGGTTGATCTGGTTGTGGATGCTAATCTCCCCAATCTGATCTTGAGCGATGGCAGCGAAGCGCGCTTGGGAATGGGATCGGTGAGCGTGGGTACGTTACAACTTGAGGGTCGGGTGCAAGACGACCGTGCTGCGTGGGCAGTGGAAATCTGCGTCAACCAGCAGGATGGGCGCGGCTTCCAATGCGAAGAGGTGTGGGCTGACGAGAACGACAACTGGAGCTACGCCCTGCCTATCCGTGCGGGAGTGACGCAGGCGGCGCAGCAAGTGCGCCTGACGCCGATCGATCTCGCCGGCAATCGCGGCCCGGCCCGCCAATTCGACTACGTGATCGACACGGTTGCACCAACCGTCACCGGCGAGGTGCTAACGGCGACCGCACTCAATAGTGTTCAGCTCGGTGATGCTATGCCAACTGCTGTTGGTGGGCTGGTCGTTCCGGCATCTTCGTCATCGGTAGGGAGCATCTTGCTTGGCGGTACCTATGCTGATGAGGTGGGAGTCACCGGAATTACTGTGCGGATCGAACGACCCGATGGATTGGTCGAGAACGGAGCCGCCGATCTGCAAGGAGGCCAGTGGCGCTATACTGCATCGCTGAGTGTGCCCGGTGTGTATCGTATGTACATCACGGCGCGGGATGCAGCCGGCAACACCACCACCATCGGGCCACTGACGGCGAATGGGCCGAATCGGGTATGGGTACCGGTCATCTTCAAGTAGGACGCTCACGCAAAGGCGCAGAGGGGGCAAAGCGGGTAACGCAAAGGCGCAAAGGGCGCAAAGGGCGCGAAGGGCGCAAAGGCCCCGCACGCACACAGCGCCACCCGCAGGGGCACGGCATGCCGTGTTCCACGCCATGCCCCACGAAGGGCAAAAGTCGCGAAAGGTATTTTATTTCTCCCTCTCCCGCATCGTGGGAGAGGGGGCGGGGGGTGAGGGCCACTCCCGCCGACGAATATTAGCGGTATAGTTTGACATCCGGCACTATTCGTGGTAGGATGTTGCGGTGTGAGCGGGGGTGTAGCTCAGTTGGTAGAGCGCGACAATCGCACTGTCGAGGTCAGGGGTTCGAATCCCCTCACCTCCACCAAGTTCGGGGCCATAGCTCAGTTGGAAGAGCGCAACACTGGCAGTGTTGAGGTCAGGGGTTCGAATCCCCTTGGCTCCACCAAAATTCAACCGTCGCCTCAAAGGCGACGGTTTTCATTTCTGACCGGTATGTTTGTAGAGAACGGAAGGTAACAGCGTGACAACAGAGTCGTTGATCGCACTAATCGTGCATGGTGGAGCATGGGCAATCCCCGATGACCAGGTGGCGGCGCATATCGCCGGGTGCGAGGCGGCGCGAGCCGCTGGCTGGCAATGTTTGCAGCGTAGTGGCAGCGCGCTCGAAGCGGTTGAGGCGGCGGTGCGAGTGATGGAAGATGATCCGATCTTCGATGCCGGCACCGGTTCGGTACTCAATAGCGCCGGTATAGTCGAACTTGACGCTGCGGTGATGGATGCGCACACCCTTCGTTATGGTGCTGTGGCCGGGGTGCGCCAGATTCGCAACCCGATCACGTTGGCCCGCCACGTGCTCAACGGTCCGGCGACGATGTTGGTTGGTCCCGGTGCGGAAGCGTTTGCCGTGTCTGTTGGAATGACGCTGTGTGCCAATGAAGAGCTGATTGTTGAGCGTGAGCGACGTTTGTGGTTAGAGTGGCAAGCCAAGGGTGCGCCTCCTCCCTCTGCGACCGATGCGCACGATACGGTGGGTGCGATTGCGCTCGATCGGGCTGGAAATCTGGTCGCCGCTAATTCGACCGGTGGTACGCCATTTAAGCTGCCGGGTCGGGTTGGTGATACGCCGCTTATTGGATGTGGACTATACGCGACGCCGGTAGGTGCTGCCGTTTGCACCGGCTGGGGTGAATCAATTACGCGGGTGGCGCTGGCCCGGCGAGTGGTTGAGTTGCTGGAAGCCGGAATTGCTCCCCAAGAGGCTGCTGAGCGTGGTATTCGCTTGCTCGGTGAGTTGGTACCTGATGGACGCGGTGGCGTTATCGTCTTGACACCGGACGGTTCGGTGGGTTTGGCGTGGAATACACCGCGTATGGCCCATGCGTATATCGATGGGCGCGGTGTTGCTCACTCAGGGGTATAAGCCATCTTGGGTGGAGCAGGTGTGGCGATTGATGTAGGCGGCGGAGTCGTGCGTTGAGTCGCTCCACCGCCTTGTGTCTCCTTAACCATTCGCATACGGTAACGGTGGTGTATGTTATGAGAACCACCACCAGAGCAGGCCAATCAGACCGATCAGCCAGATCCCGATCACTATCATAGCACCGATGCGACTGACCGGCTTCCCTTGTTCGTCTAGGGTTGCTGCTTGTTGGCGGGCTGAACGTATCACCTCGGACGGGATAAGTTTGAGTGCGAGCCAGATACCGAGTGGGGTTAGGATGAAATCGTCTAGATACCCCAGCACCGGTATGAAATCAGGAATAAGATCGATGGGACTGAAGGTATAGGCTACTACCAGGGCAAGCAGCACTTTGGTGTACCAGGGTACTCGCGGATCGCGTAGAGCAATGTACAGTGTGTAGGCTTCGCGCTTAAGCGTGTGGATGTGGCGTTTGAGGGTTGTTAGCATACGTTGACCAAGTATTGCATGATGTCGGCTGCATTATAGCCTACACCAACGCTCAATCGCACGGTGCCAATCGGATTCGGCACTGGTCCAATCTGACCAACCACCCAACGTTGGCCAGTTGGACAGGTGATACGTCTGGTTGCGCCAGGCCGAGATCAATGCCGCCGCTACTGCAGGTCGTTCGGCGAGCAAGAAATGCATCAATGCCCAAGCTGCCGGGTAGTCAAACGTCCCATACTGGTCATAGCCGGTACGTAACGCCACCAGATCGGCGAGAGCCGGCTTTAGCGGTTGCGCACAGATAGTCGCCAGATGACGCGGATGCGGCTGAAGTGGCGCGTCGGGTTTGGTTTGTGCGGCCAATACTTCAGCAAATCCTTCATCGAACCAGCCCTTCGGTTCGGCGTGGTAGCCGGGCGTGTGCCACTGGCCGGGAAAGAGATAGGCTGCTGTGACTGCATGGGCTACTTCGTGGCGGAGCGTCTCGGCGAGTGTATTCGCAGTCTGACCATCACGACGCCGGTAGCTGTAGAGAGTGTTCTGCTGCACGTCGTAAATGCCATCGACATCAACGGTGAAGGAGGTAAAGGCGCGCATGTAGTCACGATATGCAGCTTGACCGGGGAAGATTAGCACCTGTAATGGGAGATGTTCTTCGCCGGGGATTGGCATTTCTCCCACCGAACCCAGTAAGCGACGAGCCTGTGCATATGTTGTAGCCACGATCGCTAACAGTTCATCGCCATCGCTCGCCTCGGCAGGACCGGTGCGCAGCACGACTGTTGCACTTTCGCGTTGCAACGGTAGGGCAAGGTGTTCGTATGCTATGCGCAAGGCATTGAGCCGTGGCGCCGTCGCAGTTTCGCCGGCCAATCGGTCGGCAGCGCGTGCTAATGCAGCCCGTGCCGTCAGCGTCGTTGGCGTACTCTCAAGGAAGGTTAACAGGGCGGCTCCACGTGGATCGCCGCTATCGGTAGCTACGTGCAACGGCGGCTCGTGGGCCAGCGCTTCCTCCACAAGCTGTAACCAATCTGTCCGTGCTGTCAATTGGTCGTCGCGCAAGAAACTAATCGCTTCAGCGGCAGCGGTGCGTACACCGGGATCGGCGCTGCGCAGTGCCGCCACGATGAAACGCTGCGAATCATCGCGCAATGGTCCGTATTCAGCAGCGATGAGTCGAGCACGAGCACGGGCGGCGCGGTAACGCAACGCCGGCGCATACTCGCCACCGAGGGCAATCAGTTCGAGTGCCGGCGCTGCTGCCCAGCTTGGATAGTAGTGGCTGTCGAGCAGCCAGACCGCATCTTGCAACAGAAAATTGTCGCGTTCGCGTTCAAGGAGGGTGAGCGCCGTCATCTGCACCATCGGCTGCTGCTGCACCATCAACTCACGAGCACGTGTAACCGGCCAACTTTCGGCCAAGCGGCCCAAAATGCGTAGTGCATTGCGGCGGGTACGGGTGTCGAAGGTCGGCTCAACAGCAATCGCGAGTAACTCCTGCACGTATACCGGCTCGATGCGGGGGCGAAGTGCTACCGCGATCTGCTCGGTGCAATCATAGCCAGCCTGTGGCAACAACGCGAACAGTGCGTCGACATTGGCCACAGTGGGCTGTGGGCACGCCGGCAGGCGGATTGGTGGTGGATAAGCCGGGGCAACCGCCAGTGGTAACCGCGAACCGGACGGAATGAGCAGGATCAGAACAACGAACCCGACGATCAGGTACCGCATGCGCGTCGTCCACGTTGTCTCTGCGTTTACCGTAATACAAACCGTCATGAAAATCGGCTTGATATAGCATAACGTACATGTACAATCCTGCAACGAGTTATTCTCGTCTCTCGTCTTCCTTTGTGGAATTGGTTATTGGAGGGTAAGGGCGTGAGCGTGCAAAGGCGCAACGGGGCTTGAAGAGCCACTAACGTACAAAGCATCATATCACACCTTCACACCTCCTGCAACTCTCAGCGACGCTTAGCACCTTTGCGTTACCTACTCTTCCACAACACACACCGCACGCCGATAATCGAGGGTAACCCGCCGAAAGCGACTAAGTAACCGATTACCGGCATTCGCACGCCCCGGGCGGCCAAGGTCACCGTAGTGAGTAGCCGGAACATCAACCGCAACGCCATCAAGATGAAACGGTCCAATCTGCAGATCGACGGCCATACCAAGCACCACGGGCGTTGTCGTAGTGAAACCATGACCGGTGGTAGCAGGTGTAGTTTGCACATCAAGTCCAAGAGTCGCTGCGAGATCTGGGCTGAGGGTAAGGGCACTGTTTGATCCGGTATCGAGGGTAAGGAGTAGCTCGGCGGTATGCGGTGCAGTGACGCGGGCATGTATCGCCGGGAAGTGCTCGAAGAAAAGGAGAGGGAGGGACACTCCGCGCGGTCCGGGTGGTGAAGGAGGAAGGTCGGAGTGGCATAAGCGCAGTGTTTGTCGCCTGTAATCAATGGTCAGGTTGAGTTGATGCAAAACATTGTATCCGAGCACAACGTCTACCGGGAATGGCGCGTGGCTAAGGTCAACGGCCATCAGGTAAAGATGCCGCAGGGTCAATGCGCCGATCCGCAACCACGGCAACACCGTCTCGGTAAAGGGAACGGCATCGGATGCCGCATCAGAACCGAGAGCAAAATCGCCGATACGTAAGTCAAGGCGGCGCGCCAACGTCAGATCGATAGCCGAAGGATCGGTGCCGGTATCAATCAAGACATGCAACGGTCGTCCGCCGGGACCGGCAGCATGGCAGCGTACCACTTGCGGTTGCCAAAGCAGTGGTACTTCGGTCATTCCGTTAGCCGGAAAATGCAGCTCTGTTCGATCATCAAGCATACTGTTCCGCCGCAGCGTCATTGGTGCGCGTCGCTGATCGATACAGTTCGAGCGCACGCAAGCGTTGAGTAGCGTGATCGACTACCGGCGCCGGATAGTCACGCCCAATCTGAACGCCAGCCCGGACCTGTTCGGCCGGTGGCATCTTGTGAGGTTCGTGAATGTAGCGCGTTGGCACACCGGCAAGTTCCGGCACATAACGCCGCACGTATGCACCATCAGGATCAAATTTTTGCCCTTGGCTGACCGGGTTAAAGATACGGAAGTAGGGTTGAGCATCGGTACCGGTGCCGGCAGCCCACTGCCAACCACCGTTATTTGCCGCCGGGTCGCCGTCGATCAGCAGGTGCATAAAGTGGCGTTCACCCCATCGCCAGTCGATAAGCAAGTCTTTGGTGAGGAACGAGGCAACGATCATGCGCGCTCGATTGTGCATCCACCCTTCTTGTCGCAGTTGACGCATCGCTGCATCAACAATCGGATAACCGGTTCGACCCTGCTGCCACGCAGCAAACAGGGTAGGATCGTTGGGCCACACAATCCGGTCATAGACCGGCTTAAAGCTACCGCGTAGGGCATGAGGAAAATGGTAAAGCACCTGTATATAGAACTCACGCCAGATCAACTCGCCGATCCAACTCTCTGGCCCCGGACCGGATGGTGCGGCACGTGCTGCAACTACACACTGACGCGGTGAGAGCATCCCAAACCGAAGATAGGGTGAGAGGCGAGACGTACCGGCGATAGCCATAAGGTCACGTGCGGTGGCGTAGTTTGCAATAGCGTTATGGATGAAGTGTTCGAGTGCGGTCCGTGCTGCTATTTCGCCGGCAGCAAAGCGGGGCACACTCGTCGGCGCGGTAGGCAAGAGATCGTTCAGAGCGGGAAGGGGATCACTCGCCGGCAACGGGATAGCCGTTAGCTCAGGAACACCTTGCACCCGCACCGGTTCGCTCTCGAGGCGTGCGCGCCAGCGTTTGGCGTAAGGCGTATAGACCGTATACGGCTGACCGGCGGCAGTCACCACCTCGTTCATCTCAAAGATAACCGTGTCTTTATAACTCTCGGCGCGGTAGCCGGCAGCACGCAGTTCACGCTTAATTGTACTATCACGTTGGACAGCGTATGGTGTATAGTCACGGTTCCACGTCACCCCGTGGGCACCGCTCTCTCGCAACAGCGCCATCAGCGTAGCGAGAGGCTCGCCGCGTCGCAACACCAAATGCAGTCCCAACGAACGCAACTCGCCATCAAGCGCAGTCAAACTATCGAGCAAAAATTGAGTACGTACCGGGCTAGCAAAGCGCCCGCCCAGAATAGTATCATCGAAGATAAAGACTGGAATCACCGCCCCTCCGCTCGCATCGGCAGCGGCCAGCAGCGCCGTATTATCGTGTAGGCGCAAATCGCGCCGGAACCAGTGAATGAGCATAGCCGGTGTGAGTTGACAAAGTTAAGACATCTGCTTGGTGCAAACGCAAACTATTCTCATTATACGAGAATTCTTGAAGGTTGAGCTGCCGTGTCCCCTGCCCCATCCGTCGCATCCGTCCCCTAATCCCCATCCGTGCGCATCCGTTGCATCCGTCACATCTGTGAAAATCCGTGTCCCCTCCCATCCGTACCCCCCATCCGTCCACTTTACGAACACGCCTTATTCAATGGTATAATCAGCCCAGATGCGTACACCTGTGCGAAACGATGGTGAAAGGAAAGGCATGAGCGCCGAGCGGCTAGTGAATCCTCATTCTGATAGCGACGACCAACAGATAGAGAAGAGCCTGCGTCCACGCACGCTCAGCGAATTCATCGGCCAAGAAAAGGTTGTCGAGCAGTTACGGATTGCGATTGCTGCTGCTCGGGGTCGCAACGAGGCACTCGATCACACCCTCTTTTACGGTCCACCGGGTTTAGGCAAGACATCGTTAGCCAACGTGGTGGCAAATGAGATGGGGGCCAAAATCAAGATTACCAGTGGACCGGCGATTGAGCGAGCCGGTGATTTAGCCGCGATCTTAACCAATTTGCAGCCGAACGATGTCTTGTTTATCGATGAAGTGCATCGCCTTAACCGAGCCGTAGAAGAGGTACTCTACCCGGCAATGGAAGATTTCGCGCTCGATCTGGTAGTTGGTAAAGGTCCTGGTGCGCGAAGTTTGCGGCTCAACTTACCCCGTTTCACCGTGATCGGCGCTACCACCCGGTTGGCACTGCTCACCTCGCCACTCCGTGATCGCTTCGTTGCAGTACATCGGTTGGTATTTTATTCGGATGCAGCCATGAGCGAGATCGTCAGTCGTTCGGCGCGTATTTTGGGGGTACCGATTAGCCCAGAAGGGGCCCGTGAAATTGGCCGACGTGCGCGTGGTACACCGCGGATCGCCAACCGGATACTGCGCCGGGTACGTGATTATGCGCAAGTGGTTGCCAATGGTGAAATTACATTGACGGTGGCTCGTGAGGCATTGGCTAAATTAGAGATTGACGAGTTGGGCCTCGATGAAAATGATCGTCGCCTACTGCGTGCAATTATTGAGTTGTTCAATGGAGGACCGGTTGGGCTGAACACGCTGGCCGCAGCGTTGGCCGAAGAAGTAGACGCGATTGAAGATGTGTATGAGCCGTTCTTGTTGCAGCTTGGCTTCTTGCAGCGCACACCACGCGGGCGTGTGGCAACTCGTCGTGCCTATGAGCATCTGGGATTGCCCTTCCCCGAACGTTCGCTGCCACTTGAAGATGAGAGTGGGCCACAACAGGGTACGTTGTTTTAGTCTATGATGCGCCTATCAATTGCGATCATCGCCCGCGATGAAGCGGCGTATATCGCTGGCTGTCTGCGCAGTATCGCCGGTCTCAGTGACGACGTGGTTGTCATTGTCGATGCACAGACCCGCGATGAGACGGCGGCAATTGCCGCTACGCACGGCGCACAGGTGTGGATCGAACCGTGGCGTGGGTTCAGTGCGCAACGAAATTTAGCGTTGCAACGCTGTCGCGGTGAATGGGTCCTCTTCATCGATGCCGATGAGCGATTAACGCCGCAGTTGTTCGTCGAGCTGGCGACCCTGGTGTATCGCAATCCGCCTGACACCATCGCTGGCTACCGTATTCCACGGTACAACCTCTTTTTCGGTCGGCGCTTACGGGGAGGTGGTTGGTACCCCGATTATCAACTGCGCCTGCTTCGACGCGATGCAACCCGATATGATGAGCGGGTACGCGTTCACGAAGTAGCAACGCTGACCGGTGCGGTTGCGGAGTTGCACGGTCATCTGCTCCATCTCAATATCGAGCGGTTCGATGAGTTGTGGCAGAAACAAGCACGCTATGCGTGGGCCGAGGCTACCATGCTCTACTGTAACGGACGACGAATGCGGCTGCGGAATCTGATCGGTGCACCAGTCCGTGAGTTTATCCGCCGCTATCTACAACTCGGTGGCTGGCGTGATGGTTGGTTGGGATTGTTCCTCTGCGCAACCCTGGCGTGGTATGAAGTCGTGAAGTTCTGTATGCTGCGCGGGTTGCAGGAACACCAAGGCGCTAAGACGTAATGTGTCGATGATAAAGTAAAAAAACAGCAAATTCGTAACACATTTCTGATCGCCAAACGTTATCAAAATATCTTTGCGCCTTCGCGTGTTTATATCCAAACAAAGGATACGGTTATGAATCCGATTGCTGATGCGTTAGCGCAGCGCCCGCTGCTGATCCTCGACGGCGCGCTAGCGACCGAACTCGAACGGCGCGGTTGTGATCTGGCCGATCCGCTCTGGTCGGCGAAAGTGTTGATCGAGAACCCGACCCTGATCCAAGCCGTGCATGCCGATTATTTCGCTGCCGGGGCTGACGTTGCGATCACGGCTAGTTATCAAGCGACCATCCCCGGCTTTATGGCGCGTGGGTTGGATGAAGCAGAAGCCATCGCCCTCTTGCAGCAATCAGTTGCCCTAGCATGCGCTGCGCGCGATGCCTTCTGGGCTGATCCGGCCAACCGCGTAGGACGCATCCGCCCGCTTGTAGCGGCGTCGATTGGTCCCTACGGCGCGTATCTGCACGATGGCTCGGAATACCATGGTAACTACGGCCTATCGGTTGATGAACTGATCGCCTTTCACCGGCCGCGGATGGCTGCCCTGGCTGCAGCCCAACCCGATCTGTTTGCCTGCGAGACGATTCCATGCCTCGATGAGGCACGGGCATTAGTCGCATTGTTACCGGAGTTTGCTCCGTTCACGGCGTGGATTAGTTTGAGTGCCCGCGATGGTGTGCATACCGCACAGGGTGAGCCGGTAGCCGAGGTTGCCGCCGAAATTGCTGCTCACCCACAAGTCGCCGCGATTGGTATTAACTGCACAGCGCCGCGTTTTATCCCCGATCTGATACGGGCAATCCGGTCGGTGACGACCAAGCCGATCGTAGTCTACCCCAACTCCGGCGAGGTCTACGATCCGGTTGGACAATGCTGGATCGGCACGACCGAGATCGACGATTTTGCCGCCCAAGCGCGGCAATGGTACGCAGCCGGGGTACGGCTGATCGGTGGTTGTTGTCGGACGACTCCCGATCATATTCGAGCTGTTGCAGCCTGGGCTGCTCGCGAGGTACAGCATGGTTGAAGCATGGCCGTTCGATCCGTTTGTTATCCCGACACCGAACGTCTTGCGGGTGAGTGCCTACCCACTGCACGGCGCACCGGTATTCCACGTCGATCTCGCCCACTATCACGATGAAGTCTCGCTCAAGCTGGCATTGCTCAAAACGCACCTCTCGTATTACGTGCAAGCGTATCCCGACAGCCTATCGGCACAGTGGGAATTGTTGGAATGGGGCGTGGGTGAGCTGGCCCGTAGCTATCCGCAGTGGTTTGTCATGCGGCGGAGCGGTAATGAAATCTATTGGGAAAATCGCTTGCTCGGTCAGACGGCGACGATCAAGCTAAACGGTGATCTCGAACTATGGCCGATAGATTGGCTTGGTCGACAGGTGCAAGAGGATCTCTTGCTTATGGCAGTCGATGAGTTGTCCGGTCATCCCCTGATTGCCGGTCAGCTCTGTTTTCCCAATCGCTGGTGCATCGGCGATAAAATGGGATTACCGCTGGCAGCCATTCATGGACCGGTACCCGGTTTTCGTGAACAGATCGCCTATTCGACGAATCAGCTTGTTGCCCGCTTGCTGCCACAGCGGCCGGTTTGGCGGCGTAATTGGTCACTCGTTGTCTTGCCCGACCTTGACCTCTCGCCCCGGTTGGGGTCGCTCGACGAACAGAAAGCAGCGATTACTGCCGAAAATGCCGGTGAGCGCGTCTTCTACCGCGTCGAACGACAAACGCTCGTGCGTCTCAACCGCCATCCGTCGGTCTTATTCACGGTGCATACGTATGTTGCCCCCTTAGCCCGGTTAGCCGCGAATCCCCGCTGGGCTGCGGCCCTAGCCGCGCTCTTGCAACAAGTTGAGCCGGACATGCTCGCCTACAAGGGGATTACGTCTTACCTCCAGCCGTTACTCGCCTATTTGCACCAGAGCGCTGAACGTGGCTGAAGTATGCTATCATACGCCGTAGCGACGAGAGCGGAGGCATAACACATGGCAGACGAACAAGGACAACGACCAACCGGGAGCGTTCAGCGTGACCAGTCTCGTCAGGGAGGATCCTCACGCACCGAACGGTTGCAGGCGACATCAACCACTTCCAAGTGGCGACCGTCCCAACAAAGTGGTACTACAACTATCAATTCTGCCAATATTTGGCAGACACTGCCACGTTGGTTGCAGCAGCGCGGTTGGATCTATCTGTTGATATTGGTGGTCTTGTTGGCGCTGTTCTTCGTGATCGTGTTATGGCTGCTCCGTGGTGACCAGCGAAACGCACCGTTAGGCACGCAGCTCCCAACAGCTATCACCCTCCCAACCGCAGACGCGGGTAGTTTGCCCGGTAACGAAGCAAATACAACCGCGCAACCTGCCCCTACGCCGGCACCACGCTTTTTTGTGGTTGTCAACACCGGTAATCAGGGACTATTCTTGCGACCGCAACCCAATCGGAACGATCCGCCGATTACAACCTTACCCGAAGGTACGCGCCTCGAACAGATCGGAGAAGATGTTCCCGGCAGTGATTATGTTTGGCGACCGGTGCGCACTCCTGATGGATTAGAAGGTTATGTTGCGGTCGATTTTCTGGCTCCAGAACCGTAATCGGCGCCTCATCACGTTCCTCGTTCTTTAGCCGCGGCCAGATCGGGCGCGGCGATGGATAAAAAGAGATCAACGAGATGAGGATCAAAGTGCTTACCGGCTTGATCGCGAATGTACTGGTAGGCCTGTTCACGTGACCAAGCTTTGCGATAGGGTCGGTCATTGGTTAGCGCATCCCAAACATCTACCAGTGCGAAGATACGGGCGGCGAGGGGTATTTCTTCGCCGCGTAATCCACGCGGGTAGCCGGTACCGTCCCACTTCTCATGATGGCAATATGGAATATCGAGGGCCGGGCGTAAAAAGGCAATCGGTGAAAGTAGCTCGTAGGCGTAGGTGGTATGACGACGCATGATCTCCCACTCTTCGGCGGTGAGCGGGCCGGGTTTGTGCAAGATTGAATCGGGAACACCAATCTTGCCAATATCATGCAACATTGCACCGCGCCACATGTTGATCTGTTCTTCGGGGGGAATGTTGAGCGCCTTGGCTACCGCGATGGTAAGTTGCGCAACACGCTGTGAATGCCCTTCCGTCTCTTTATCACGAAGATCGAGCGCACGTGACCACCCGATCAGGGTCTGGTCATACGCTTCGGCCAGTGCTTGCGCTGCCTGCTTGGCCTGCTCGGTAAGTTGGCGTTCTTGGGCAGCAGCACGCTCCCGCTCTTCGATGAGACGCCGATAGCGGTTGATCCGTTGCATTGTGCGCACACGTAAGCGCAACTCACTGAGTTCCACCGGCTTTGCAAGGAATTCGTCCGCACCGGCGTTCATCCCCTCCAACCGCGATTTGCGATCATCGAGCGCAGTAATCATAATAATCGGCACCTCGGCGGTCTGCGGATCGTCGCGTAGCATGCGGCAGACGGTAAACCCATCGAGGTCCGGCATCATGACATCAAGGAGAATAAGATCGGGGAGTTCTTCATGAGCAGCGGCAATACCGAGCTGACCAGAAGCGGCGGTGCGGACCGCACACCGTTCGCGTTTGAGTAAATCGCTAAGAATGTCCCGAATGTTGGGGTCGTCATCAATGACGAGCACGTTATAGGTTGGATTCTGCATATCTATCGTGCTTTCTGGTTCATGCCCCTGGGTTATGGGTGGCTCAATTTTATCACGATACACTGTCTGTGTGCAGGGATTGGCTTGACCAATCCTTTAGCCGGCGCTATGATTTCAGTTGCCTTTATTGGTTGATGCGTTCAGTAACGGTTTTGTTGACGACAACGTATGGTTCATGAGAACGTCTACGATGATTAGAATTGATGAAATTTTTGGTTTATTACTAGTCGTCGTTGGGTAATGTACCGGGATATATTCATTCCTCACCAATACCTGCTTATCCTGCCGGCGAGGAGTTGCGCCATGACCGAAGCCAGTGATGAACAACGTCCCACCGTCTTAATAGTGGATGATGATCCGAACGTTACCAGTTCACTGGCCCGTTCATTACGCGATCGGTTTACCATCTTTACCGCAACTGATGCTGAGACGGCGTTGCACATTCTTCAGCAACAGCCGGTAGCGGTCATTTTAACCGATCAGCGGATGCCGACAATGAGTGGGGTCGAGTTGCTGGCGCGCGCACGTGAGTTGCAACCCGAGGCGCGTGGCTTCATTATTTCGGGCTATACCGATCCGGCTGCCCTGATTGAGGCGATCAATCTTGGGTCGGTGCAGGGCTTTATGTCCAAGCCGTGGGATATTGCTGCGCTTCGCCGTAAACTCGAACAGTTGGTGCAAGAGTATCAGATTGCTGTGCATGAACGACGGGTAGCTCGTGAAGCGCAAGCCCAGATTGCGATGCTGCGTCAGTTGCTCGATCAGGCGCAGGCCGATGATGTGATGCGACTCGAGTTGGTGCAATGGGAAAATGAGGTTGAGTCATCGGCCACGAGTGTGCCGGCGATGGGTAGTCCGCTGGCCCAAACATCTCCGGCGCTGTTTAACGATTTAGTCGCCAATTACAGTAGTCTACTCGACTTGGCAACCGAACAGCGTGGCTTACAGGATCAGCGCTCAATGCCCGACCGGTTGCGCGTTTTTAGCGAGCGGCTTGGTTTACTGTGGGCCGGGCCGCGTGATGTGATCGAGATTCATACCCAAGCACTTCGTCGCCTGTGTCGTGGTCAGACACCGCAGCGGATTGCGGCGTATATGGAAGAGGGTCGGTTGGTGTTGCTTGAGTTAATGGGCCATCTCGTCAATTTCTACCGCATTCGACTGGCTGCACAGAGCCATGAATGAGTTGTTTGCCGCCTTTGCACACGCGCCACACGTCGTATTTTGGCTTAGTGTTGAGGGGCGTGTCGTCGATTGCAATGCGGCGGCGGCGACACGGTTTGGGTTGACACCTGCCGATCTGCGTGGGCGGTTGTTTGCAACCCTGCTCGATCCGTTTAGTATTGCTAAGGCGCAGACGATGATCGAGCAGACGCTGCGGGAAGGTGGAGTACAGCATTGGGAGCTTGATCATCTGCGGGTTGGGGAACCGCCGTTTTTGCTCGGCTACACGACGTGGCTGTTACGCGATGAGGCTGGCGCCGTTTGTGGTGTGATCGCGTTGGGTCTCGATCTCGGTTCGGCAATGACTCTCACAGCGCAACTCGCAGCGGCGAATCAGCAATTAGAAGCAACGTTAAAGCAACTGGAACGCGCCCATGCCGAACTCAAAGCGGCGCAGACCCAACTGGTGCAGTCTGAGAAGATGCGGTCGCTTGGTCAATTGGTGGCCGGTGTCGCGCACGAGATTAATACGCCGTTAGGGTATGTGGCGAATAATCTGGCGTTTCTGGCCGAGCGGTTGCCGGCGTTGCGCGCTGCTCCTACCGACGAGCTGGGTTGGCACGATGTGAGCGATGCGATTCGTGAGAGCCAAACCGGTATCGAACGGATTGCCGCAATTGTACGCGCTTTGCGGGTGTTTGCTCGTCCCGATGAAGATAGTTTGGTACCGGCTGACGTGAATGAGGGCTTGGCAAGTACCGTACGTATGGTGCGTGCGGTAAGCGGCCCGCGTGTTACGATTCACGAGGAGTATGGTCAGGTGCCCCGCGTGTTCTGCCATCCCGGTGAGTTGAATCAGGTGTTTCTCAATCTTTTGCTGAACGCAGTGCATGCGTGTCGTGGTGCCGGTACTGTGCTCGCGCAAACGATGAGTGATGGAACCTCAATTACGGTGACGATTCGCGATACCGGGATCGGGATGGATGCGGCGACGCTGGCCCGGCTAGGAGAGCCGTTTTTTACCACATGGCCCGATGGTGGGGGGACTGGTTTGGGATTGGCGATTTCACGCGAGATTGTTGCGCGCCACGGCGGTCAACTTCGTTTTCAGAGTGAACCGGGCCGTGGCACGACGGTTGAAGTGATTTTGCCGGTGTGATAACGCAAAGGAGTGATACTGTCACGTAGGGGTATACAGCAGTACGACCCACCCACTCTTAACCCTTCACGCTCTTCGCGCGCCTCGCGACTTTGCGTTAACTAATCGCAACTTTCTCGTGCACTAACTGCTCGCTGAACTCCCACAACTGCCGCGCCAAAGCTGCATCGCGGGCTTTGGCCGACGGTTGCGCCGGCTTTTTCCGTACAAAGTACAGCCCACTCATCCCTTCCACTTCCGGCGACGAAGCAAGGTAGATCGACGTCGCGGCGCCTTGTTCGGGTGTGAGCATAAATGGCCGGGCGAGCCGGAAGAAGAACGCAAACAACCCACGGGCATCGGCAGCGAAGTTGGTGGCTACGGCGCCCGGATGCAAGCTGTTGGCAGTGACGCCGGTGCCTTGCAAGCGCCGAGCCAATTCGTTGGTAAAGAGAATGTTGCACAGCTTTGAGTCACCATACGCCTGCGCGATATTGCCACGTTGCGGTGAGGCAATCTGCGGAATCTTGACGTTGCCGGTGACGTGGGCATACGATGACACGTTGACAATGCGGGCCGGTGCGCTGGCAATGATCCGTTCGAGCAACAGGTTGGTGAGTAAAAATGGGGCAAGATGGTTGACGGCGAAGGTAAGTTCGTAGCCGTCGGCGCTGGCCAACGGTTCGGAGACGAAGAGACCAGCGTTGTTGATCAGCACATCGATGCGTGGGCAGCGTTCAAGTAGTTCGGTAGCGGCGCGGCGTACCGAAGCCAGCGATGCGAAATCAGCTAGTACTAGTTCGGGTTGTGGTGCGTTGGACGCTTCTTGCATGATCCACTGACGTGCCGCTTCACCCTTGCTTTGCGAACGGCACACCATCATCACGCGCGCCCCCATCTTCGCCAGCTCGCGTGCCGTGACGTAGCCGATCCCTGAATTGGCGCCGGTCACGATGACGGTTTTGCCTTGCATATCTTGCATATACTGTTCTCCCTAAAGGTGTATCACCATTCATGGTGCAGGCGCACAGGAATGCCCTCGCGCCTGAGCCAACGTCGTTCCCTTGAACATACATGCCCCGGCGCTGTAACCGGGGCATGGCTTGGTAAAGAGCTGACTTTTGTACTATACCATGGGTCTAGATGTTACGCGCGGGGTATATTTCGCCTTTCCGATTGTCATTACGAGCCGCGCCGCGCGCGGCGAAGCAATCCCCCGCGAGAGCGGGAGCGGTGCGCTCTGAGGCTCCTATGCCCTAATAACCCGGTCAAATGCGCGCAGCCGGTCGATCGTCGCCTGCTCTTCCGGTGGGCATTCGGTGGCGAACCACGCATCGAGGATTTCGCGGGCCAGTTCGGGTGTGGTTAGGCGTAGGCTCAGCGCCAACACGTTAGCGTCGTTCCACTTTCGGGCGCCAGCAGCCGTCTGCGCGTCGTGGCACAGCGCTGCCCGAATACCGGGCACTTTGTTGGCGGCAATGCTGACCCCGGTGCCGGTGTAACAACAGACAATGCCCTGATCGGCTTGACCGGATGCTACCGCCTCACCCACGGCCCGTCCCACATCGGGCCACGGGTCGTTGTTACCGGTGAGCGGGCCAAATAAAATCAACTCGTGCCCACGTCGTTCGAGATCGGCGATCAAGGCATCGGTGAGATAGTTCTTTTCGTCACTGCCAACGGCAATTCGCATAGTTCCTCCTTGCCTCATCGGCCGTTAATCACCCCGTACCGGTCGATCTTCGTTTGCAGGCGGGCTGCCAGGTATGGGCTGGCCGAGCCAAGGGTAGCCAGAATCAATTCACTTTCGGATCGGTACGCTGCAATCCGTTCCGCCGACCAATGGGCGGGTGGTAGAGTCGAGAGATTGCTGATCCGGTCGGCCAATTTGACCAGCCATACCTCACGGGGTTGAGCCTGAATGCGGCGTAGGCTATCGGCCATTCGTTCTGTCGGTAGTAACGCCGAGTTTTTAGTCAAGGCGAGCACTCCGGCCGTAATCGCCGGGCCAAACTGTGCTGTTAGCACCGCTTCACCGATAGTCGTATCTTCAAGCACGTCGTGCAGTAGTGCGCAGCACAGCGCCAGTGTTCGATCAGCGTGTGGTTCAACGGTCAGTGCGGCTGCTACTTCTAACGCAACATCGCTGATGTGAACGATATAGGGTAGATCGGTGCCGGGACGAAGCTGACCGTTGTGCGCTTGCGCTGCGACGTAAAGCGCTGTCTGCACGAGATCAGAGGTATCCATAACAGTGATCGATCAGGCCTTAGCTTCGATCGGTTGCGGTTCACGCTCTTTGGTAATGTCGCGCAGCGTGCTGAGGTCGCGGATGCGTTCGGTGAAGAGGATACCGTTCAAGTGATCGACCTCGTGCTGTATCGCCCAGCCCAAAAGACCATCGGCCCGGCGGAGACGGTGATGCTTGCCGCTGAGGTCTTGAAACTCGACCGTCACCCACGTTTGCCGCGGGACCATGCCGTACCAGCCGGGTAGGCTGAGACAACCTTCATCGCGCATAATCTCTTCGCCGCTCGTTTTGACGATGCGTGGGTTGATCAGTACATGCGGCTCGGCCGGAGCCACCTCGACGAGACTGCCGTCAGGCTGCTCTTCGTATTCGGGCGGAATTTCGATGATGCAGAGCTGGATTGGAATACCGATTTGCGGTGCTGCTAACCCCACGCCGTTAGCGGCGTGCATGGTCTCGAACATATCGGCGACCAACTGCTTGAGATTGCGATCCGGTAGTTTGACCGGACGGCATTGCATTTTGAGGATTTTGCGATCCTCGGCGTCGTCAATGCGGAGAATGCGTCGAATAGCCATATACGTGTTTTACCTTGCCTGCAAGCGTAATACCAAGTCCGGGCGATATTTTCAATGAATGGTGCAACCGGCTTAGTATGATGCGATTACTTTTTTTATTCTACGACAGCCCAGATGGTTGGGCAAGGGGCCGTGGACGCTATAACGCAAAGGCGCAAAGACCGCAAAGGCGCAAAGACCGCAAAGGCGCGGAGGACGCAAAGGCGCGGAGGACGCAAAGGCGCGGAGGACGCAAAGGCGCGGAGGACGCAAAGGTGCGGAGGATGCAAAGGACGCCGAGGGTGCAGAGGGCGTAAACGGCACGAAGAACGCGCTACGTACACCACCCCCTCTACCCCTCTGCATCAAAATCTTCGCGGTCTTTGCGGTCTTTGCGGTCTTTGCGGTCTTTGCGGTCTTTGCGCCTTTGCGTTAACACTCTTTGCTCCCTCTGCATTCTTTGCGACTAAACCTGCTCCGGCAGCTCGAGGCGAATTGGACTACCGTCAATCATCGGGCGGAGGGGTGTTATCGAAACATAGCCGGCCAGGACAGCCCCATCGTCGGTGTCAATCGCAAATGTGGGCAAGCGTTCACGAACAAAGCGGAACGTGATCTGGGTTCGCTCGACAGGAGCAGGCGGATGCAGATCAATATCAACGTAGTGTCCGAAAAAAAACTCCGAGAGCCGGGTTTGGCGAAAGCCACGTATATCGCTTGGTGAAGGGAGATGGGGAACATTGACGTTCAGCACCAACGGCTCATGGCCGCGAATCTGTTCGAGTAATGGAAAGAGTCGTTGCGCGACATATGCCGCAGTAGACCACGGCATCGGTTCAGGGCCGCGATACTGTAACGAGACGGCCATCGCCGGGAGCCCCCACAATGCACCGATCATTGCGGCACCGACGGTACCGCTGAGCATCACATTGGTGCCACTGTTGAGGCCACGATTAATCCCGGCAACCACCGCATCAATCGGTGGCAAGACACCGCTACGGATTGCCACGGTGACACAACTGACCGGTGATCCGTTATGGGCAAAGGCTAACATGCCATCGAGTTCGGGAGGGGGAATAATTGCGCACAGTTCACGGTTGGTTAGTGGTGGGAGTGCCATGCTCATCGCGCTTTGCTCTTCGGCAGGAGCGACCACACTAACCTGGGCGCCGGTGGCGCGAATGGCGCCGGCTAACGCCCACAGGCCGGGGCTGTCGATCCCATCATCGTTTGTAACTAAAACGTGCATGCTGTATTGCTCCACACTTCGTGATCGGCTGTTGTAGCGGAGCGTGGAATGTGCCAACGCTCCGCTTTCAGCATATCACGAGGTTGTGCCTTGAGCAATTGCCGCTTCGACAATCTCGAGGGTAACTTCTTTCAATCCGCGCGCCCGTGCTGCTTGTTCGGCGGCGGCACGCAGTGAGCGGCTAGCACTGATGCGAGCAAGGTACGGTACCGCATCGAGAGCAGCGTTGAGCCGGTCGGTTGCCTCTTTCGTCCACGGTATCGTCTCGGCAGAGGTTGGCTGCGGTGGTCCACCTGCTGTCGGCGTCACCGTCTCGACCGGCAAGAAGTTGATCACCGTCTCGTAGAAGCGATTAACCAACTCCTGCATGATGTTCGCTGCCCCGGCGTATCCCATAAACGGGGTACCGGTAGTACGGCGCACAACCGGGCCGGGGAAGGTGGCCGGAATGTAGTGCGTGCCACGCGCATTAGCTTCGGCCAGATAGATCTTCTCGTTAATGCTACCGAACACGAACGCTGGCGCTTTGGTATGCAACCGCTTCCGAATCTCGATATTATCCGGCTCGTCGTCGCGACGGGGTCGCCCCGAGATCCACGCGATCTTCATCCCCAGCTCGTCGCCGAGAAAGCTGCGCAACCCGTCGGCGTAGCTGCGCGCTGCGACAATGGCGCAATCAACCGTCGCGAACCAGTCACTCTGCGGGCCGCGCCACAGATCCCACACCGGTTGCAGTGTGGTACGCTTTTCGTGGTTGATGAAGGCTTCGACACGCTCCGGCTCAATCCCAAGGAGTTGGCCTAGTTCGCGCAGAAACGCAGTGGTGCCAAAGACTCCGAATGGTGCGAAGAGGTAGGGTCGGCCTAACGCTTCGGCCAAGCCTTGACCAAACTCGCGGTACATCACTACACTAACCGCCGCTTCGGCCAGTTTTGGTGTAGTGGCGATGCTGCCTTCGTAGGGGTAAACGAGGTTGATCTCCGCGCCAATCCCGGTAATCAACCGCTTCAGTTCGTAGAGGTCGCTCGGCGCATTGAAACATCCCAACGTCGGCCCGATAATATTGACCGTGCGCGGACGTGGTTGCACATCAGAGGCAACGAACGGCTTACCGTACTGTTCCCACGCAAACACCAATGCTCGCTCACGCCCGACCCACTCGTCTTGCTCGAGCGACTGGCTCCAGAAGAAACGAGCTTCCGGATCGATCTGCTTGACCAACTGAGCATGATCGGCGCTAATCATTTCGCTCTCGGCGGTCGAAACGACCAAGAGATGCTTCCCTTCGAGCATCCCCATCGTGCGCAGATCGTCAATGGTACGGATAAGCGCCTTGGCGGTACCGGTAATCACATCCTCCTCGCGGATCGAGGTCGGGGTGAGGTTCGCCATGTGGGGTAGCGCATCGGTATAGTCGGTCACTGCCATACCGAGCAGGTTGTAACAGCCAATCGGTGCATCACAGACAATATGAACATCGGGGAAGCAGCCGAACACCCAAGACGCACCCCAGTAGCTACTGGTATCGGAAATATCACGAATCAGCGTAATGCTCATGCGCGTGCCTCCCGCTCCTCAGTTCCCTCGAAGAATGCCAACATGCGGTCGTAGATCGGTTTACGGTTGAGCAGATCGCGCACAAAGCTGAGTGAAGCGATCATCCCACCGGCAAGGAAGAGTGGACGGACACTGAGGATGTTGGTGTAGTAGACCGAGGGAATACCCTTCTCTTTGGCATATGCTGCTAAGGTTGTGGTGCCGATCACCAGATCGAACGACCAATGATCCATCGCAGCTTTGTCGTCTTCTAAGGTCTTGCGATAGATTATCGCTTCAGTCCCGTGTGCCTTGAGCCACGCCTCATCGGCAGCAGTGAGGGCGCTAGGCCCAATACTGGTGCTAACGTAGGGTACCCGTGCCCCGCCTTCAATCAGCAAACGGGCATAGAGCATCTCGTTACCCTCGTAACCAGAGACGAGGATCGTCGCCCCTTGCAGCGGTTTACTCGCCAGGAAGCCGCGGGCAGTCGCCTCTTCCTCCGTAGCTACCCGCTCAACCACATCTTCATCGAGGTCGAGGGCTGCGCCAATTGCGCGCAACCAGGCTGCACTTCCTTCAGCCCCAATCGGTGCCCCACTGACCACGGCGACACCACGCTCGCGCAATACGCCAATCGTTTCGCGGTAGAATGGGTGCAGGGCTGCTACCGCAGTCGCTCGCCCGGCCTGCTTGATCTCGTCAACGTGCCGTCCGGGCAGAGTTGTCACCACCCGTCCACCCATTTTCCGCACGACACCGTCGATCAACAATGGGTCGGCGGGGAAGACTTCGCCGATCAGCGCCAGTGTGCCCGGTTCGTGCTCGCTATTGGTGTCAACAAACCGTCGCATGACGGCAGCCAGCGCGACATCTTTTGCTTCGGGATGGGAATGGATCGCGTAAGCCGGTACGCGCACCAAAATCACCGGTTTACCATCAACCTCTTTCGGCAACAGCTCCTCGGCCAGACCGGCCGTCTCGGCGACACAGAGGGAGATAACCGGAATGAACGAAGTGTTTGCTGCCGTAGCTGCTTCGGCGATGGCTGCATTTGCTGCCTCTTGTACCTTGCCACTCGATAGTTCGGCAGTGCCGAGGGCCGGCGCGACGATACTCTTGCGCGCTGCGTAGAAGTGCGTAACGAAGGTCAATCCGTACAAACAGCCGGTATCGGTCACCATTGCCGGTTGTGCCCCCTCGATCCGGGTCAGTACGCGCAATGCACCGAACGCAGGACACATCGTCTGCGGATGCAGCTTACACGCGCCGCCGCGAAACGGTTCGGCGGGGGCCTCGGTGCCGGCCGGCGTCAGGGGAATGATCTCGGCCATAAGAACTCCTCTGCCCGATGACAGCCTCTCTGCTGCGTATCGGGATGATGCAATGGGATGTGTAATGTATTATACAACAAATTTCTTTCGTAATTGGCAGAATGTGCTTCGACCCACAATCACAGCACTATTCATCGGTATCAGGCCATGGGTCGGCACTGAATTGGTCATGCACTTCTTGCAATTGCACATCTGCATAGCTGGCGTAGAAGCTACGGGTAACCTCAACACTGCGGTGGCGTAAAATCTGCGAAACTTCGGCCAGCGCTACTCCTTCGTTGAGGAGGTGGTAGCCGACGAAATGGCGAAACGTGTGAGGGGTTACTTGACGTAACAATTCTGCCTCGTCGGCCTTGCCCTCCAACTCCATCTGATCGGCCAGGGCATGGGCCGCGGTTGTCACGATCCGCCAACCACTAATTCGGGAGAGGCGTTCGCCCCCGGTACGTGGATCGAAGGCGACAAACAGCGGTTCGCGTGCCGATGGCCAATTGCGTGTCGTGAGGTACCGGTGCAGGGCCAGTTCAGCGTGTTTGCGGATGAAGAGCGTACCTTCTCGCCGGCCCTTCCCTCGCACGATAACCCGTGCCAAAACCCTACGGTCGCGGGCCACATCACCGACATCGAGACTGAGCGCCTCGGAGATGCGCGCCCCGCTCGAAAAGAGGAAGTGGAGAAGGGCGGCGTTGCGCAGGCGGGTCAGTGTTTGCCGTTCACGCTCTTCGCCGTGAGGTTTGTCGTAAAACCGCACCAACCGGCGCAGGTCGGGTGGGGTTGGCGCGACCGGATCGGGTAACCGCGGCAACACGCGGCTTACCTCAGGGCGAGCGGCAGCGACCCGAAACGGAATGGCGCCATGCGAGTCGGCGAGGGCCAGGAACCCGAACAATGGACGAACATAGGCGTGGATGGTGCGTTCGGAGAGGCGTTCGCGTGGCTGACCCTCGGCTCGTGCTGCTGCTGCTCGCTGCGAAAGGTCGTAGCTACGTTTGCGCAGGGTGCGGGCATACGCCACCAGATCGCCGATCTGTAAGTCACCCAGCCGGTTTTTCCCATTGCGTTCGGCCCAGCGGGTAAAGAGACGCAGCGCGATCTCGTAACTGGCAATGGTTTGACGGGCATGGTGACGCTGCTGCTCACGGGTGCGCTCATCGAGATCGTCGTCGTCTTCGTCGAGGCCGGCGCTCGATAATCGGGCGAGCCATATGGCGCCTGCAACTGTAAGTGGTGTATCGGGTGTTAAGTGTTGGTCAACTCGTTCGTCGTTCATACCACGAGTTTACAAGACCCCTGCGATGACTGCTCCGATGATCAATACTCCGGCGATAATCCGGTAGTAACCGAACATTGTGAAGTTGTGGGTGGCGATGTAGCGCAACAACCAACCGATGCAGCCATAACCAACTATCATCGCTACCGTTGCCCCTAGCAACAATCGGCCCCAATCACCCGCTTGCACCTGATCAAGACTGCCGATCAGGTCAACGATGGTTGCTAAGCCGAGGGTTGGCATGGCAAGGTAAAACGAAAATGCCGTCGCAGTTGGGCGGTCGAATCCGGCCAACAACCCGCCGACGATTGAGGAGCCTGAGCGCGATACACCGGGAATGAGCGCAAAAATCTGGGCAATTCCGACGATTAGTGCTCGCTGAGGGGAAATCGTTGTGAAATCGGCAGTTGTTGCCGGTCGTGCGATGCGGGTGCGTTCGATCCAGAGGAAGATGATCCCGCCGCCAATGAGTGCAATGGCGATCACCAACGGCGACTCGAACAGGACAGCCTTGATAAAATTACGGGCTAAGATACCAACAACTGCCGCCGGAATGAAGGCAATGACCACACCGAGCCAGAGCGTGCGGGCTGTGGATATCGTTACCGGATCGCCGCGTCCGATCAGGGCCTGTACTTGGTCGAGGAGATCGCGCCAGTAGAAGAGTAGGACAGAACAAACGGTACCGAATTGAATGGCGATTTCAAAGGTACCACCGATACTACCTTGGTAGCGGAGCAGTTCGCTGGTTAGGAGCAGGTGAGCAGTTGACGAGATCGGTAGCCATTCGGTAATGCCCTGCACAATTCCCAAAACGACAATCTGCCACCAGTCGGAATTGGTCGGTACTGTGATCAGTAACGCGAAGGCTAATAACACGGCAAACCCGATAAACAGCCCTGAACGGGGTAGGGTAATCGATTGTGTTCGCATAACGGAATCCCAATGCAATGGACAATAGCGTTATCTCTTAAACGTTTGTGACTTCAATGAGCAATGAAAGTGCAGAGCTGCCCAAGCTGTTTCCGTCCCTGCTCCTGATGGAGACGTGAACAGGTTGTGTCACGCGGTTGTGCTGCTCTGTTGGCAAACGTGATCTGTATAGGCAACACCAACATCGTGCCAGGATGCAACGCCACCGGCACGTCAATTGCTAAGCTTCCTCACGCAATACCATCTCAATTGCCGCATCCACTGCCGCGACGGTCGCGTGTATATCTGCTTCGCTATGCACTGCTGACACGAACCCGCTGCGGCCACGCATAAGGTCAACCCCATTCAAGTGAAGCGCCATCCGCAATCGGCGCAAGAGTTGAGGATCACCGCCACGTTTTAACGTTGCCAGTGGGACGTTCTGTGGAATCTCCCCCGGCTCGACATCGGTAGCCGGATCGGCGAAGATGTGAAAAATGGATCCATCGCCAAACGCCGTCCAACCACGCAGTCGGCGGGCAGTGAAGACATCGTTGAGCATCCGCACCAGCATTGTACCGCGTTGTGCCGCAATCGTGCCGGGTTCGCCGGTCGCAACGGCGCGCAGCATGGCAATACCGGCGGCTGCCGAGAGTGGGTTAGCGTTGAAGGTGCCCTGCTGACGGATCCTGCCGCGTGGCCCGTGTTCATCGTGAGCCAGCAGATCGAGAATATCGGCACGTCCGACTAACGCACCACCCGGTAAACCGCCTGCCACAATCTTAGCCAAACAAACCAGATCGGGCATCACACCAGCACGGGCGCAAGCGCCGCCGGGTGTGACCCGAAAACCGGTGACCACCTCATCGGCGATTAGTAGGACGCCATACCGTTTGGTAATCGCACGCAAGCCGGGTAAGAAATCGGTGGGTAGAGGGATTGAACCGTAAGAAGCACCGGTTGGCTCGAGGATCACGGCTGCAACATCGTTACGTGTCGCGAGTGTTGCCTCGACCTGATCGAGATCGGTGGGTAAGATGATCAAGTTGGCCAGTGTTTCAGGCAACACACCCCGATTGGGATCGTCGGGATCGGCGCCGGGCGCGAGAGCATCGTGCCAGCCGTGAAAGTGGCCGGCAAATCGGACCAGCGTTGTCTTGCCGGTGGCTGCGCGGGCAAGGCGGAGAGCGAGGGTCGTTGCTTCACTACCCGATGCAGTGAAACGTACCCGCTCGGCTGCCGGTATCAGTTCGGCGATCAAATCGGCCCACTCAAGTTCGAGCCGATGACTAGCACCGAGATGAGTCGAGACCGGCGCTTGCTGTTCGATAGCCTCGACAATCAATGGGTGACCATGACCAAGCAAGAGCGCGCCGTGACCACACCAGTAATCGATCATCCGATTGTCATCCACATCCCACTTATACGGCCCGCTCGCTCGTTCCATAAACAAGGGGAACGGATCGGCGTAACGACCATCGTGGGTCGCACCGCCGGGGAAGCGTTGGCGAGCACGTTCGGCCAGTATCGCCGAGCCGGCAAACTGTTGGCGGTAGCGTTGTTCGAGTGACATACGTGTTACATCCCTACACTGAGGCGATAAATGAGAGCTGCCGGTAGTCCGTAACGACGCATCTGCTCTTGAGTACGTTGGATATCGTAGGCAACCCGCTTAAAGGTCAGAGTGTTTGTTTCGGTGTCAAGGATGGCATAGGCTGCCCGCGGATCGTGATCGCGAGGTTGGCCTACGCTACCGGGATTGATAAAATAACGCGCATCGTCGTTCAACACGATTTGGGTATTCGTATCGGGCATAATCCGTTCGCAGCGTTCTTCGCCGTTGGGGCAACGAAAGGCGAATTGGACGTGTGAATGACCGATCAAACAGACCGGTTCGCCGAACCATTCGAGATTGGCTATCGCTTGCGAGGGCATGAGTAGATATTCCCAGATCGGTTCACGCGGGCTACCGTGGGCCAGGTAATAACGGTCATTGGCGGAGCGGGCTGGGGAAAGTGGCAACATCCATTCACGGTTTGCCGGTTTCAGTTGAGCACCATTCCAGAGGTTTGCTCGGCGGGCATCAGGGTTAAAGTCGTCAAGACTAATCTTGCCCAGACACGCCAAATCATGATTGCCGGTGAGCATTATCGTTGCGTGTTGTTGCATCAACTCAATACATTCATTGGGGGCAGGACCATAGCCAATCGTATCCCCAAGACACCACAACGCATCAAACGAACCGGCATCGGCTAAAACAGTTTCGAGTGCAACAAGATTTGAGTGGATATCAGAGAGGATCAAGATCCGCATACTGTACCGTAATTTTGACGATGTTTACTGCCAAAGCGTATAATTGGCAGCGATTCGGTGATGAGGAGCGCCATTGATATGACCGAACCGTCAGGACACTGCCCATACCTCGGCTTGAAACAAAATCAGGCGATCCGCTTTGCCTCGCCCACTCCAGAGCATCGTTGTTATGCAGCCGGGCAAGCGCAAGAGATTCCGCAGGTTGAACCTGACTATCAAGTGCGCTACTGTTTATCGGCTTCTCATGTCCGTTGCCCATTATACATGGGTATGCCATTCCCTACAACGTCAACCTCGGCTGTGCCTTCGATGACTACTTCACCGGCGGCAGTGGCGCCATCGGCGACAACCGAAGCTTCTGGGCTGCAAGCATGGCTAGCCGATCTCAACCCGCGCGATCAACTGATCTATAGTAGCCTGCTGATCGTATTGGTGGTGGTGCTGATTGGGTATGCGTTTGGTGGTATTGCGTTTGTGAGTTCACTCTTGCTGCCGACCGGTGAGCCAAATGGCACGCAGCCGGCTGTTTCGCCAACGAGTTTGTCACCGTTGACACCGACGGTACCGGTACCGGTGACCGCATCGCCGACTGCGACACTCACGCCCTCGCCGACCATTACCCCTTCACCGACGGCCACTCCTTACGATCTGATCCCGGTGACCAATACGCCAACTGTGCCGATCTTTATCCCCCCACCCCCACCGCCCGTGATAGTGCCGACCGACACCCCACCGCCTGCGTTGCCACCGGTGGAACAGCCAAC
>NZ_JBWGQH010000006.1:0-53112 GCF_056331925.1 Chloroflexus sp. | reverse complement strand
CCGCCCCGCCGGCGGACGAACCAACCGCCCCGCCGGCGGACGAACCAACCGCCCCGCCGGCGGACGAACCAACCGCCCCGCCGGCGGACGAACCAACCGCCACCCCAGTCGAAGAACCAACCGCCATCCCGCCACCGTAGGGATCCTTACGACACCGGTGTGGCAGTCTGGACGGTTGATTTGGTATCTAACTGCTTGATGAGTTGATCGCCAAGATACAAAATCTGTTGCACGAAAGGATGTTTCGATTGTTCGAGAATGAGAGGTGTACCGCGATTGACGGCCGTGACGACCGGTTGACCGCCACTGATGACATGCAAATTGATCCTGCGGCGTAGGACACGCTCGATCTCACCAACCCCAATTCCCACGCCTGAGTTAGCTCGATTCAAGACAATACTGATCGCTTGTTGGTCGATCCCCAATTGGTTCGCTAAATTAAGGAAGAGGCTCGTATTTTTGAATGGACCGATTTCAGGTGTGATCACTAACAACACATGATCGGCCCGATCAAACACCGAGAGTGTACGATCATCATAACTCGTTTGGCAATCGACGATCACATAATCGGCACTTACCGCCAACAAATCAAGAATCCACGTTATGTGTTCGACGTTCACTAACTCGGCCTCTTCGGGGCGTGGTGGCGCCGGCAATGCCTGTAAGCCTGAGGGGTGGGATAACAACACCTGGGTGACCATCTCTTGTTCGATCTCATCTCCACCACGCACAATATCGACAATACTGCGCGTCGGTGCGATATTAAGATGGACCGCAACGTCGCCGAAGTTGCGGTCGGCGTCACCTATGATCACCCGTTTTCGGGTACGCAGGCGGATCGCTAGCGCTAATGAGACGGCGTTCGTCGTTTTGCCAACCCCACCTTTGGCCCCAAACATGGCGATGATTTTGCCAGGTGGTAGCGAGGTGCTTGGCGTTTCGCCGGTAAAGCGAGTTAACAGATTTTTGACCCGATAGATCAGCTCAGGCGGTTCAAACGGTTTTGCCAGATAGTCATTGGCGCCGGCCTCAAAACCGGCAATCTTGGCACTAATATCACCTTGCGCGGTCAGCATGAGAATCGGCAGCGTTCTCGTCAGTGGGTGCTGACGCACGCGCTTACACAGCGTATACCCATCGATGCCCGGTAAGAGCACATCACAGATAAGTGCATCGGGTGGTGCTTTAAACATCTGTTGCAACGCCTCTTCGCCACTGGCCGCCCGCCGTACCTCATAACCGGCACTGCGCAACATCAGTTCGATCATTTCAGCGACGGCAGCATCATCATCAACGATGAGTAGTGTTGGTGGTTTCATTCATGGCTCCTCTCAGATGCAGATAAGCGATCAAGTATGGCCGTCAGGGCGCTCGGAGCTAGCGGAGTCAAGAGATAGTCATCGGCGCCGAAGGCCACCGTCGTGGCAGCACGCGGTTCGGCGGCAACCGGTGCAATCGTGATAATCCATGCCTTGTCGAATCGTTCGCGGAGGAGAACGAGGTGTGCGGTACGTTACCCTTCGATTTGGCTCATATCAACCAACAAGAGATTGGGCGGAATCGGTGCTTCGTAGGTGAGCACACGCTCGACGTTGTCGATCATATCGTACATCAGACCATGCGCGCCGAGAGCTTGCCGCAGCAATCGCCGTTGAATTCCGTTGGCGCTGATAACGAGTGTGCGCCAGGTGGGTACGGGCACAGTTGAGGGTATCTCCGATCCTTCTTTGACACCCGGCACCGACTCTTGACCGGTAGTATCAACCACAACCCGGTTGCGTCCCTCTCGTTTGGCCTGATAGAGTGCTTGATCGGCTGCTTGCATCATGCCAATCAGACTGCGATGCTGTGGATAGCCGGCAATACCGGCGCTGAACGTCACACCGAACATACCTGCCGGCCCATAGTGATGTAATGCCGCAAAACTGCTGCGCACGGTGTCGATCAGTGTGAGTGCCTCAACTAATGAAGTATTCGGCAACGCAACTAAGAATTCTTCTCCGCCGTGCCGCCCCATCAGATCGCTCTTGCGCAAGCGTTGTTGGAGTAAGCGGGCAAGGCTCCGCAAAACATGGTCACCGACGACGTGACCATGCGAGTCGTTGATCCGTTTGAAATGATCGAGATCGATAATGGCAATTGCCAATGGCTGATTCAGTCGTTCGGCGCGGGCAAACTCGCGGGCCAGTTCCTCTTCAACCGCCTGATGGTTGAGTAGGCCGGTCAGGCTATCACGGATGAGAAAACGGCGGATATGGCGCGCACGTGTAGCGCGAGCTGAGATGGCGGCGACCAGTTCTGATGGGCCGATCGGCTTGGTGAGAAAATCGTCGGCGCCGAGCGACAGTGCCGATTGTCGTTGTTGGCGATTGGTTTCTGCCGAGAGAAAGACAATCGGTATTGCAACGTAACGATCTTGTTGGCGGATGATACTGACCAGTTCTTTGCCGTTGCAGAGCGGCATATACATATCGAGAATGACCAAATCCGGTTGAAATGCTTGTAGTTGTTCGAGCGTTTCGCGGGGGTCGGCAATTGCTCACGCGATCATGCCGGCCGCTTCTAAACTTTGGACACATTGCTGACCAAAGTCGGCGTCATCGTCGACGATCAACACGCGCAGTGGTTGATTCTCTTCTGAGCCGGTGAGACGGTCGAGGGCATCGATCAACCGTCCGGCATCAACCGATTTAGTAAAGTAAGCATGACCGCCACTGCGAACTGCGGCCAAGCGAGCTGCAAAATCATCCCGCTGTGACACAAAGATAACCGGAAGTGGGGAGGTACGCTCACGCTGAACGATGGCGATAGCTTCGATGCCGACCAGATCGCCGTTGGGAAAGATGATATCCATAACAACCGCCGCCGGGTTCAGTACTCACACCACGGTCAGCAGTCCTTCGAGATCGTGGAAGACATGAACAGCGTAGTTAAAGAGACGCAGTTGTTCGCTTAAATTGGCGGCGAATGCCTGATCATCCTTGACAATAATGATCGAATGAGGGTAGCTACGGGCCTCTTGCACCGCTACTGTCTACGGGGTTAGTGGCGGCGATGTCGGCGATGGTGAAGCAGGAGGCGACTCTGGAACCGGTGCAGCTTCGGGTGGTAGTGACGAAAGTACTGCCGAAGGTTGCGCGGGGTCTGGTGGCAGTACCGCAGTGACGTTGCCCTCACGTAGCATCCGCTGCAAGTGTTCGATCTGCTGGGCAAGATGGTGACGGATCATTGTATTGAGTGACCGGCCGTTTTCCAGCCACTCTTTCAGGCCAATATCGATCTCGCGGGCAACAGCACCCAGATCGGCAAAACCGAACATAGCGGCAGAGCCGGCTAACCGGTGAGCCAGTTGCCGTGTCTCGGTACCGATGCTATTGTCCCATCCACTCTGCTCAAGCCGACGCCACGCATCGACGATGGCCTGAATGCGATCGGCAATTTGTGTTGCGTATCGGCGTCGTAACGCTTCAAACTGTTCAGCGGGATCCGGTTTCATGAGCTTTCGTCCAGATTGCTGCAACTTGGCTTGATAACGTCATCGGATCGAATGGTTTTGAGATGACATCGGCAGCGCCTAGCTCCAGATACTGTTCGATTTCGTGTCGCTGAACCCGGGCCGTCATGAAGACAACCGGTGTATTGGCCAGCGTCGGCTTCTTGCGTAGTTCGGTGAGGGTAGTTGGCCCGTCCATCCCCGGCATCATCACATCGAGCAAAATGAGATCGGGGGCAAACTGCTCGGCGACGGCCAGTGCCTCCATTCCAGAGCTACACATCTGCACGGTATAGCCCCCGCCTGCTTCGAGTGCGAGCTGTGCCACCATCTGAATATCGGGATCGTCTTCAACAAACAAGATTTTTTGAAGTGAAGCCACAGTTATTTCTCCTTCAGTTGCAAGAATCACGTTCACATGTTCGACGATGACAGCACCGCTGCCTGATTGAGCAATCGCACCACAGTGTTCCGCAATTCGGTGTTCGAGTTGCGTGATTTGACGAGGGTGACCGCGACTCTACCGGTAATGTCAGGCTCAAAATCACGCACCGAAAAGAGAATGACCCGTAGTGGTGGTTGTTGCTGTTCAATGAGTGGCAAGAGTTCAATCCCGCTTCCATCGGGAAGGTTTTGATCGAGAATAATCAGATCGAACAATTGTGCCTGTAGGAGACGTTGGGCGTCGGCCAGCGTTGCCACTTGCTGTACGTCAGCAATATCGGCCAGCAGCATGCTTATCACGGTGAAGACATCGTTATCGTCTTCGACGTGCAAGATTTGCGGGCGACCGGTGTTCTTGCGGCGGGCTGCGCGTTGGAGAGCAGCGAGCAGGCGTTGTTGATCGATTGGTTTGGGTAACCAGTCTATCACATCAAGCTGTTCCTCGCTAGTGATCTGCGCTTCGCCGGCACGTGCCGATACCACGATGATCGGCAGATCGCGAACCTTTTCATTGGCGCGTATTTCTTGAATAAAGGCTCTTCCATCGTCGTTCGGCCATATCAGATCGAGGGTCATAGCTTGGTAGTCGTGTTGAGCAAGTAAGTCACGCGCTTCGTCGAGGGAATGCGCTACATCCGTGGCATAGCCGGCCTGTTGTAACATCAACGACAGCAAGGCACCGATGTCCGGATCGTCTTCACAAATCAGGATGCGTGGCGCACGCGGTCGCGTTGGTAGTGGTAGCACACTGGTCGTGTTGGGGCGATATTCGGCCAAATCAACGTAGAACGTGGTACCGACACCGGTTGCCGTCACGAAGCCGATCTGTCCGCCATGGCGCTCCACAATCGCCCGACTAATGCTCAGACCAAGACCGGTACCGCCTTGCTGACGGGTATTCGAGGAATCGGCTTGCGCAAACTTCTGGAAGATACGATCACGAAACTCGGGAGGAATACCTGGCCCGTGATCGGTAACGGTAATCCGTACCCGTCCCTGCGGTTCACGGCCAATCGCGACTTCGACTTTGTACCCTGGCGGGGAGAACTTCACTGCATTCGAGATCAGATTCGTAATGACCTGTGTCATCCGGTCGGGATCGACGTAGACCTGTACACCGGGCAAAGTAGCGGTGAGTTCAATCTGAACATCGTACTGCTGACCAAAGCCGCGGTTCGCTTCGATAGTCTGACTAACCAGTTCGTCGAGTATGACGGGTTGCATCTTAAAGACCATCTTACCCGATTCGATCTTCTCGATGTCGAGGATGTCGTTAATGAGTCGCACCAGACGCTCGCTATTCTTCAAGGCAATATCGATCATTGCCGCAGCGCGTGGTGGCAATTCCCCGGCCACACCGCCGGCAATCAGGCCCAAGGAGCCGCGGATCGACGTAAGTGGTGTGCGCAGCTCGTGTGACACAACGGCCACGAACTCGTTCTTCATGCGCTCGATTGCCCGTCGTTCGGTGACATCGCGGAAGAACCAGACTCGTCCGTAATAATCACCTTCACTGCTGATCACCGGTGCGCTGTAGCGCTCGAAGGTACGACCGTCTTTCAATTCAATTTCCGCTTTGCCGGTTAGGTGTGGATGGGCGTACAGTTCCTCGATCTCGTTTCTCACTCGTTCGGGATCGCAAACTTGTTCGAGTATCTTTTCCATGCTCGCGGCGCACATTGCCTGCTCGACGTTAAGTTCGCCTAGCTTCCACATCTCGCGGAAGCGTCGATTGGCATAGAGACAGCGACGGTCGGGTGAAACGACCAATACGCCATCGGGTGATGCTTCCGTCTGACATTCGAGCAACGTCTTTTGAAAACGTAGCTCTTGTTCGGCATTCCGGCGGGCGGTAATGTCGTGGAAACTGGCGACGGCAGCATAGACATTCCCGTGCTCGTCACAGAGTGGCTGTGAGTTGATCGAAATCCAGATCAGTTCACCACTTGGCTTGCGGATACCCATCACCACATCGCTTTGCGGGCGACCGGTGGTGAGCGAAACCATAATCGGGTGTTCTTCACCGGGAAACGGCGTGCCATCTTCGTGGATTGCCTCCCAACGTGGATCGAAACTGGTGCGCCCGACGAGTTGATCGTAGCTGAGGCCGAGAATGCGTTCGGTGCTGGCGTTACACGTCTCAATCACACCAGCTTTATTCATGACGACGATGCCCTCACTCATGGCCGTAATTACCGAACGGTAGCGCGTCTCGCTGGCACGCAATTGTTCTTCGCTCTTCTTGCGACCGGTGATGTCGAACCGCACAGCGAGGTAGCGTTCGGGTTGACCATTATCGCCGATAAACGGGACAATTGTCGTATCCACCCAGAACAAATGGCCATCTTTAGCCCGGTTACAGATCTCGTTGCGCCAAATCCGACCGGCCTTGATCGTGGTCCACAAATCGGCAAAAAACTCCGGTGGATGGATGCCTGATTTGAAGATACGATGGTCTTTGCCGATCAACTCATCGGGCCGATAGCCGGTAATTGCACAGAAACGCTCATTTACTTCCAAAATACGCCCTTCAGGATCGGCAATTGATAAAATCGCCGATTGGTCAAGCGCATTCATAATATCACGACTCTCTTTGAGCGCCGACCGTAACATACGCTCCATCTCTTTCTGATGTGTAATATCCGATTCTATCGCGATGAAGCGAATGAGATTATGCTGTTCATCGTACACCGGTGAAATATCAAGCGATAACCAATAGGGTTGACCATCTTTTGTGTAGTTGATAATTTCGGTTTTGATCGATTCCCCATTCCGAATCGCCTGGCTAAGAGCTACTACCGTTTCTTGGTCAGTTTCCGGTCCCTGTAAGAAATCACCGGGTTTTTTACCGCGTACTTCATCAAGTGTGTAGCCGGAGATACGGGTAAACCCTTCGTTCACCCATTCAACCTGCCCGTTGCGGTCGGTAATAATCACCGCATTATCGGTATAACGTGCGACGAGTGAGAGCATGCGGAGTTGCTCGGCTTCCTGGCGTGCTCTACGGGCGTAGGGTCGGATAATCAGGACTCCCCCAAGAATCAGTAACGAAAGGATCAGTACTACAACCCCGGCTTGGATGAACGCAATCTGATCGCGTAATGCTTGGCTTTGCATCAACAAGATGCTACTCGTTGCGCTCAGATCACTCTGAACGACAATGAGGTTGGTCTGAATCGCCCGTAAGTCAGTATTGTTGCGATTGAGCAAAGCAGGTGGTGCGACGGTAAGATTGTCGACGTAGGTAAGAAATCGTTCGAGTACCGTGGTTGTACGGTTGAGTGAGTCAGTCGGTACGTCGGCGAGTAAACGCTGATGGGTTCGCCAGAGTTCGTCTCTGAGTACATGCAATTCGGCGCGAATGGAAGTTGCTTGTGAGGCATCGGCAAACAGTGCCAACTCGTTGGCGAGCAAGGCGATCTGCTGTGCGCGGATCTGTTGTTGGTGAGTGAGGTTGAGAAGACGGTCGTACTGGGCCAGTCGTTGTGAGTTGACGGTCAGGAGCCAGTACCCACCGATTGACGCCAGTGCAATTAGGATGAGACCACCGATGTACGCTAGAATCAACCGTTGGAGTGAAGACGTGTGTGCCGTCAAAAGGTCGCGACGTAAATCATCGGTGAGACGTCGAAAGACTCGGATCAAGCGACGTTGAATCGGAGACGTGTTGGTCATCCTTAAGCTCTTTCTAGTGGGTCAGCCGGTAAGGTAAACCAAAATGTGGCGCCCTGACCCGGTGTAGGAGAGACATCAATGACGCCACCGTGCGCCAAAACGACTTTACGCGCAATAGCTAACCCCAGACAGGTGCTCTTTTCGCCGCCGGTCGGCCGAGCTGATAGCCGGCTAAATGCTTCAAACATGCGACTCCGCTCTTCTGGACTAATGCCCGGACCTTGATCGGTGACGGAAAACTTCCACCAGTTGCCGTCTCGCTCGACGCTGATGGTAATAACGCTACCGGGTGGCGAAAACTTGGTAGCATTCGGGATCAGGTTATCGAGTACCTGCCGGATGCGGAGCGAATCGGCATACAACTTTCCATTGAGTTCATCTGTTAGCTCGATCCGGGTGTGTTTGGGGGCTGCGAGCATTTGATGGCGGTTGACCGTTTCTTCGAGCAGTGACTCAATGGGCACCGGTTCAGGGGATATAGTGACGGTCCCGTTTTCGATCTGGCTCAGGTCGAGGAGATCGTTGAGCAGTAGCAGCATGTGTTCGGTCTGTCGGTAAATCTCGTCAAGGAGGCGTCGGCGCTCTTCTGGTGACCGTGGCAAGTTCGGGTTGCGGAGAATAGCCGTCATCATTTGGATGATCGCCACCGGGTTGCGCAGATCGTGTGCGACCATGCCGAGCAGGTTGTTTTTCAGGACTGAAAGCCGTCGCAGTTCTGCATTCTGCTGTTCAAGAAGTTCTTTCTGCGCAGCTAGTTGTGAGACAAGGTTACCCTTTTCGACGATTACCGATAACTGTTCGGCGATCTGCATGTAGCGCTCGATATGTTCGTTCGTGTACGTGTTGGTTTGGGTATTCGAAAAGAAGATAAACCCGATTGGCACCCCGTTGGCGATTAACGGACAGGTAAGTGATGAGCGAATCCCTTCGTTAACTATCAGGCGGGTCGATTCTGATTCGGGTTTTTGGCGCAGGTATTGCACGAGATCGTTAATGATTCGTGGTTGTCCGGTCTGTATAATCTTTTCCAGGCTGCTGCCGGCCATTGCCGCAGCATAGCCTCGTTTGAGGTGAACGGTAGGTAGGCTGGTACGTGCCCAGCGTGCGCGGACCACCTTGCCGCCCTCTTCAAGCAACGCACAACCGATCCGCTCATAGGGGATGACATCGCGAAAGTCGTTGTAGACCCCATCGAGAATTTCGTCGAGCATAGGACCGGCGTTGATCCGGCTGGTGATACGGTGGAGCATTTCAAGCTCATGCTGACGACGGGCGAGGGTTTTGACCAGTTCACGAAGCGATGCCGCTAATCGGGAGAGACATTCGTCGTTGTTACACGGAACCGGTACATCAACAGTAAAGTCACCGTCGCGTAAGTGTTCGGTAATTTCGACGAGCCGTTCGATTTCGTCGGCTGTAGGTGAGCTGTAGGGCTCCATAGTCGGCTCCTCTTTGGTATCGTTGTCTACAATTATACGTTGCGCTGCTTTCCATGGTATTTCGGTTCGCTAACAGATGGGGGAGAGTTACGACAACGTTCCACAATAATTACGTTTCGTTGCGATAGTTGCGACAATCCCTACCGATCGTGATACGGGTTTGGCAAGGGTTGTTTGCTACAATACAAAAAATCGCGGATGTTGTACCGGTGATGCGATGAAGCGTCTATTCCTCGCAAGATACCACGTACCACTAGTGGGAGGGTACCTGCTTCTAGCCGCCGTTTGGCTATGGGCGACACATCTCTGGTTGAATACCAGGCCGGAGGCAGTGTCGTGGCTGCGTCCGTTGATCGATGTGTCTTTCGTTACTGTAACACTCGGTTGGGGTTTTGTCGTTTTTGGTTATATCAGCCGGGAAATGAAGGTATATTTGCAGTTGAGCCGCCTGGTAGGCGAGTTGCACCGGCTCTCGCTCAGTGGAGTCTCGTTACCGGCTTTTGAACAAGCGATTTGCCGGCTTGCTGTTGAAGAGGTTGGGTTCAAGCTGGCGTGGATCGGTCTGCTCGATCCAGGGACGCAGAGTGTCTTACCGGTAGCCCGTTGGGGGGATGCGAGCGACTATGTCGATCTTGTTCAGGTTCGGATGGACGATCGGGAACGGAGTCGTGGACCAACTGGGACGACCCTGCGCATGGGGATACCGGTTGTGTCGCTCGACATTGCGAACGATCCGCGTATGAATCCATGGCGTGAAGCAGCATTAGCGCGGGGGTTGCGCTCTTCGGCAGCCTTGCCACTCCACATCGATGGAAAGATGATCGGAACACTCAATCTCTATGCCGACCAACCGCACTTTTTTACCGACGCGGTTGTCGAGCTAGGGATGATCCTGGCTGCGAATGTGGCACAGCTTATTGAGTCACGACGACGTGTCATCGAACGAGATGCTGCTCAGGCTGCATTGGCCCAGAGCGAGGCTCGTTTTCGACGTTTGGCCGAGCAGGCATCCGACATCATCTTTCGGTACCGGTTGCAGCCCAACCCCCAACTCGATTTTGTTAATCCTGCGGTAACCAGCATCTTGGGCTATGAACTGGACGAATTGTTTAACCAATTTCCGGGTATTCCCTCGTTTCTCGATCCTTCCCAAATTGGGCAGGTCGAACGGTTGATCGAGCAAGGGCGCGGGCAGCTTCTCTTGCACACTCGCCGGCGCGACGGTAACTATGTGTGGCTTGATCTCCGGTTTGTGGTTGCGAACAGGGTGATTGAGGGTATTGCCCGTGATGTGACCGATCAGGTGTTGGCCGCTGCGCGCCTCGCGCGTTATGAGCTGCTCAGTGCCCATGCCCGTGATATTGTGTTGTTTATTCGGGCCAGCGATGGTCGCATTCTTGAAGCCAATACGGCGGCTGAACGTGCCTATGGATATTCACGGGACGAACTCTGTACTCGCACCATCTTCGAATTGCGGGCGCCGGAAACACACCCGTACATTCTTGATCAGATGCGACAGGCGGATATGGGGGGATTCTGTTTGAAACTCTGCATGTTCGACGCGATGGGAGCGTGTTTCCGGTAGAAGTGAGTTCAACCGGCGCCGATATTGATGGTGAACGGGTGTTGCTCAGTGTCATTCGTGATATAAGCGAACGTAAACAGGTGCAAGCAGAACTTGATCTGTTGCGCAGGGCATTGATTGCCTCCGATCAGGCGATAGTGATTACCGATTCTAATAGCGTGATCGAGTGGGTGAATCCGGCTTTCACGGCATTAACCGGCTATCACGCCGAGGAAGCTATCGGTCGGCATACGCGCATCTTGAGATCGGGCAAGCAAGACCAGGCGTTTTATGCCACCATGTGGGCAGAGATTCTGAGTGGTCGGACGTGGCGTGGCACCTTGATCAACCGCCGTAAAGACGGTTCACGCTATCACGAAGAGCTGGCGATTACGCCGGTGAAGCAGGAGAATGGCGTTATTGCTCACTTTATCACCGTTAAGCAGGATATTTCCGTTCGGGTACAGCGTGAACAGCAACAGCGTGCCCTGAGGCAATTGAGTGCGGCGATGCGTGTGGCTCAAAGCTGTGCTGAATTGATGCAGACGGTGGTGCATGAGTTGCAGGCATTGGCAGCGGCGCAGTCGGTGGTATTCTGGCGTTTTAAGGACGAAGGATGGCAGATCGAACAGCTTGCAGGTGAGGCAATTCGGTTTGATTGGGTCGCCGATCGGCTTGCCACAGTTGGTAGTGATACGATACCGTCCGAGCCAACTCCACCGATCGTCTTACCCGGCGGAGAATTGGTTGTCGTCCCATTGACGGGTAGTGTCTGCCCTGAATATCGGTTGTGGGTAGCGATAACCCTCCTCGCGAGCGAGCCATTCTCCGCAGTGACCATCGAACTGTTGCGTGCCACCACCGAGATAATCGGGAATGCGCTATACCGTACCGAGCTGTTCGAGAAGGTGCAGCAGGCTAATGCCGAATTGCGCCAAGCCTACGATGCCACTATCGAGGGCTGGGCACGGGCACTCGATCTACGTGACCACGAGACTGAAGGCCATTCTCGGCGTGTCACGGAGCTAACCATGCAGATTGCTGCCCGTATGGGCTTCGGTGCCGAGGAATTGGTGTATATTCGATGGGGAGCATTGTTGCATGACATCGGCAAAATGGGGATTCCCGATGCCATCCTGCGCAAACCCGGCCCGCTCGATGAACAAGAATGGGCGATTATGCGTACCCATCCCACGCTTGCAGTCGAACTCTTGCGTCCGATCTCCTTCCTTGCACCGGCACTCGATATTCCGTGGTGTCATCATGAAAAATGGGATGGAACCGGCTATCCGCGCGGTTTGCGTGGTGAGGAAATACCGCTCGCTGCTCGTATTTTCGCGGTTGTTGATGTGTACGATAGAAGTGTTTGTTTCGCTCTTCGCCACACAAGCGAGTCTTGTCTCGCAGTCGGCTAGTAAGGATTCATACCATGCTTGATCGCTGTATTACCGATGTGTCGCTCTCTAAAGCGGAGTACCAGCGTTTGGTCCCTGAGTTGCAAGCGCGGCTCTTTGATCTGGAGCAGATGCTACTCGAAGCGCGCATTCCTACCATTTTCGTGTTTGAGGGCTGGGCCGGAACGGCCAAGGCGCGCACGATTGCGACGCTTACCCGTCGGCTCGATCCGCGCGGTTTTCGGGTGTATCCGATCACGCCGCCACGAACTTACGAGCAGCAGTATCCGTGGCTTTATCGCTTCTGGCTCAAGATTCCCAGCTATGGTCAGATGACGTTCTTCGATCGGTCGTGGTATCGTGAATTACTGGCTGCCTATACGACCGACGGTGATCAAGACCGTTGGCGGACGCGCTGCGAAGATGCGGTTGTTTTCGAGCGCCAATTGGCCGATGATGGGGCGCTCATTCTTAAGTTTTGGCTCCATATTACCAAAAAACAGCAGGCTCGTCGCTTTAAGAAGTTGTTGTCCGATCCGTTGCAGTCGTGGCGGGTGACCGATGAGGATCGTTGGCAACACCGTCACTACAAGCGTGTCTACCAAGTAGTCGAGGAGATGCTGGTACGCACCGATACAGCGTTTGCACCGTGGCAAATTGTTCCGGCGGCCGATAAATACTATGCGCGTTTGCACATTTTGCAGACGATTGTCGGTGCGCTGGAAAGTCGCCTGGGTATCACTGCGGTTGATCGGGGCGCCAGTATTGATGATAGTGGTGAAGCACTCCGCCGCTACAACTTGTCGATCCGAATACCGGTGCTGGGTGGTGCGACCAACACAGACACGGTTCGTCCGTCACCACCGGCGGAAGAGGCCGGTCATCAGCTCACCACAACACCAATGTCAAACGGATCGGCGGTGGTAACGGTCCCGGTAGGGTCACCAACCTACGCGGCTAGTCCGTTGCAACGGGTTGACCTCAGTCTGCGCCTCGACGATGAGACCTATCATCGTGAGTTGAAACGGTTGCAGGCCAAGCTGTACTTGCTAGGGTTGCAAGTCTACCATCAGAAACGACCGGTGGTGATAGTGTTCGAGGGATGGGATGCCGCCGGTAAAGGTGGGGCGATCCAGCGTCTGACTGCTGAACTCGATCCACGGGCGTATATCGTGCATGCGATTGCAGCACCGACCGGCGATGACAAAGCGCGCCACTACCTCTACCGCTTTTGGCGACGCTTGCCACCGCGTGGTCAGTTTGCGGTGTTCGACCGCTCGTGGTACGGTCGGGTCCTGGTTGAGCGGGTCGAAGGATTCGCGCGACCTGAGGAATGGCGACGGGCCTACGCCGAAATTAATCAATTTGAACGCCAGTTGGTCGATTTCGGTACCATCATTGCGAAGTTTTGGTTGCACATCAGCCCTGAAGAGCAGTTACGTCGGTTTGAGCAACGACAGAATGTGCCGTACAAAGCGTGGAAATTGACCGACGAAGATTGGCGTAATCGTGAGAAGTGGCCGGCGTATCTCGCGGCAGTTGATGAGATGTTACTGCGCACCAGTACACCATTTGCCCCTTGGACGATTGTTGAAGCGGAGGATAAGAAGTTTGCTCGGATCAAGGTGTTGCGCACAGCGGTTGATGTGTTAGAGTCTGAGTTGGGAGTTGTTGAGCTGGAGTAGCGTATGGATGTGAAACGATGGGTGTGGTGGAGCGGTGTCGTGGTAGGGATTGCCCTCTTGGCCGTGGGTTGCGAGTCGCTACTCGGCGCCGGCGGTGCTGGGCTGGCAATTGCCATGAGCGTCATTGCCGGAGGGATAGTGACGCATTGGCGCCAACGAGATACTATTTCCTGCCGGATCGATGGGCCGCGGTTGCGTCCGTTCCAGGTCAGTGCATTCGGGTTGATGGGCTTAGGCGTAGTATGGTACCAATTACACGGTGGTGGAGCTATCGCAATCCTGAGAGCTCTGTGGCCAATCTTTGGGGAAAGTTGGGTACCGCTGGTGCTGGTGGCTGCTGGTGTTGGTTGGCTTGGCTTCCTCAGCATTGGTAGTGATTGTCGTGATGAGCAATTGCTCGCGGCGATGGGCGAACGTGAACGGTAGTCGGGAACGTTGGCGTGTCGTTTGCATCATCGCACAAACATCGAGTACAATAGTGCTCATCAACTGAAAGCAATGTGCATCACGCCTATGGATACGATATGGCATGCCCTGGCTGCTCAAGCCGAACAACACCCTGATCGCATCTTCCTGCGTTTTGCCGACCGGCAATGGCACTACGCTGAAGCGGTAGCTCTCGCTCGACGAGCTGCCGGCGTCTTTGCCGACCTCGGGATCGGCCTCGGTGATCGGGTCGGGTTGATGCTCGGTAATACGCCCGATTATCTGTGGGCATGGTTCGGCTGTGCTTGTCTTGGTGCGGTGACGGTACCGATCAACGTACACCTCAAAGGGGATGTGCTCCACTACATCCTCGAGCATGCCGGAGTGAAGGTGTTGGTGATCGAACCGTCATTACTCGAGCGCGTGCTCGTCCTCCGTGACCGTTTGCCGGACCTGCACCACATCGTCGTGCGGGGTGAGTCTGGGCCAAACGGAATGCTTGCGTGGCCTGCCGCATTGGCCGGTGCGAGGATGGCCGAACCTACCCCCGGAAACGCGACCGATCTCCATAGTATCTTGTATACGTCCGGCACCACCGGTCCACCAAAAGGTGTCATGCTCAACCATCACGCCTATCTCCACTCGGCGGCCCTCTTCGCCGATGTGATGATCGGCGCAACCGCCGATGATGTGTTCGGAACCAGCCTACCACTTTTTCATATCAATGCTCAGGCGCATACCGTCTTACCGGCGATCTATCGTGGGACGAGCGTTGCCCTGCTTGAGCAGTTTAGCGCTTCGCGCTATTGGCGACAACTGGCCGATCTAGGGGCGACTATCTGCAATCTCTTGGCCGCGATGATCCCGATCTTGATGAAACAACCACCGTCACCCGACGACCGTGCTCATCGGGTGCGGATAGCGGCCTGTGCGGCTACACCACCTGATCTGTGGCGTGCCTTTGAGGAACGATTTGGGTTGACGATTATCGAGGGCTATGGTCTGACCGAAACGACCGGTTTTTGCGTTGCGAATCCGCGTGATGCGGTGCGGGTGGGTACGTTCGGAACGGCAATGCCCGGTTTTGCGTTGGCGATTTTTGGCCCTGACGATACTCCGTTACCGCCCGGTGTCCCCGGTGAGATAGTGATTCGTCCACAGCGTGACAACCTGATCATGATGGGGTATTACCGTCAGCCCGAACAGACGGCAACTGCTATGCGCGGTGGCTGGTTCCATACCGGCGATCTTGGGCGTCTTGACGAAGCCGGCTACGCCATCTTCATCGACCGGCTCAAACAATCGATTCGGCGGCGGGGTGAGAATATCTCATCGTGGGAAGTTGAACGGGCAGTTAATGCTCATCCGGCAGTGCTCGAAAGCGCGGCAGTCGGTGTACCGAGCGAACTAGGCGAGGAAGAGGTTAAGGTCGTGGTGGTATTACGCCCCGGTGCTACCCTCGATCCGCTCGACTTGGTGCGGTGGTGTGAAGAACGACTGGCCTACTTCGCCGTACCGCGCTATATCGAGTTCCGCGAAAGTTTACCGAAGACGGCAACCGAGCGAGTTGAGAAGTATAAGCTGAAAGCCGAAGGTGTAAGCAAGGCGTGGGATCGGGAAGCTGCCGGGTATCGAGTGAAACGGTAGGAATGAAGGGCGGACAGAGCGGGGACAATCTGTCCGCTCGTTCTGATGATTAGCATCTCAGCGTGACATCACCCGCCCAATGCTAATGCACGTTCGATCAGGCGGGCTGCCGGTTGGTTACGTAAGCCAATCTCGACCATCTGATTAGCAATCGCAAGCGCATTCACACCTTCCTCACCGTTCACAAGCGGTTCGGTTCCGTAGCGAACTGCCTCGCAGAAGCTTCGCAACTCTTCGTACAGCGGTTCGCGGCGTGGTATTTTCAACCGAATGCTACGACCTTCACTAACCCCGATCAGCGCCAATTCGGGCCATGCACGGCCTTGACACGCATCGTTTTCATAGAAGGTCAGGTCTTGTGTAAGATAATTGGCGACAAACATCCCGCGCTCGCCAACGACGCTCAGTTCTCGAATCTTGGTCGGTGTGAGCCAGTTGATATCGAGCACGCCGATCATCCCGTTCTCAAACCGCAAGAGTGCCGATAACATGTCTTCGTGGCTTTGGTGTAGGTGCCGGTGGAGTTCGACGTACATTCGTACAATTGGCGAACCGATCAGGTAGTTGAGAATATCGATCTCGTGTGTTGCCAGATCGATCACCACCCCCACATCCATAATACGTGCCGGGAAGGGACCAACTCGACGTGACATAATCTGAAAGAGGTTGCCGAGTTCATGGTTCTGAAGCTGCTCTTTGAGAGCGATGATCGCCGGATTAAAGCGCTCAATATGGCCAACCGTGAGCAAAACACCTTGGCGACGCGCTGCCTCGATCAACATCCAGCCCTGTTCAACTGTTGCGGCAATCGGCTTTTCGATCAGAACGTGTACACCGTGGGCGATCACAGTTCCTCCCACGGCAAAATGATACTTCGTTGGTACTACGACCGAAACCAGATCTAGCTTCTCGTTTGCCAACATTTCGTGGTAGTCAGTGTAAATGCGACAACGATAGATATTGGCAAGATGTGTTGTTATACTCGACATAATTTTGGGCGTCAATCCGCTCGATAAACAAGTCCTGCACATCAGGGCCGGTATTGGTAACACCCCACGCAATCCGCTCGTTGTGGCCGATCACAACCGCTGGCAAACCGGGAAACGTCGCGCCGATAGCGTTGATGTCGCCTCCTGTAATGTGGGACAGATACCAGATGGATGGTATACGCAGGCTGAGATGTGGATCATTAACCAGCAATGGTTTACCGCTGGCCGTCCGTGAACCGCCGATGACCCAATTGTTCGAGCCGGCAAGCTGGTCGCCCAAGCCGGTTGTTTGATAGACAGTTGCCCACAAGTCGAACATTGCACGCGCAGTAGTCAGTTGCAACGGCGTACTCTGACCACTGATTGGCGACGGTGCGCTGGTGGGCATGCCTTCCGGTAAAATTACCGGTCCATCGGGTGTGAAAGCCGGCATAAGAAAATCGGCATCTTCGGCGCCGACCTGTGCGATGAGCAGCGAACGTCTAATCTCATCGCTCCACGTCCCACCGAGATCCCACGCCATCATTTTGGCCCAGACCAAAGAATCAATAGGTTTCCATGGCTCTGGTTGTACACCGAGAACGAGAAACTCTGGCGGTAGCACCGGCTTAGTTGCCAAAAAAGCATTTACACCGGCAGCATATGCCTCTAGTATGGCAATTGTTTCGCGGTCTAGCTTCGCTAATGTACGTTGTGCCGCTCGAGCTACACCGAGCGTGCGGAGAAATTTGTCGGTCTGTAGAGTTGGTTCCCCAAAAATTTCTGATAGTCGAGCGTGTCCGATCCGACGCTGCACCTCCATCTGCCATAGCCGTTCTTGGGCATGAACAAAACCTAACCCGAATACCCCATCGGTCTCGGTTGTACCGGTAATGTGCGCTACCCCGTTCTGGTCACGAACAATTCTGACCGGTCCGCTTATTCCAGCTACGCGAATCTCCCCACGTGTCTGCGCGAGCGATTGACGTAACCAGAGATACCCACCACCACTCCCTAACACCAACACCAACGCGACAACGACCGCTATCCAGCCAGCAATCCGTCTCAGCAACCTCATTGTTGTACCTCGTTCCTTTCAAATTGAGCTTGTTCTCGTTCTCGGTATGGCACTGATTGTAGCATATAGAACCACACAAAAAGTGATTGTACCGGTCGGGCGTACTCCTTACCATCATATTATGCGATGGATTTGTCAAATATGTTATGTTGTATGATATGCTCGATAAGGGGTATGCTTATGAGTGATGCACCGTTGGAACATCCAGATGGATTATGTCCTCCAATCCCGGCAAATGAGACCGAGCGGCTTCGCGAACTTGAGAGTTACCATATTCTCGATACCTTACCTGAGCAGTTTTATGAGGATATTGTCCGTTTAGCAGCGTACATTTGCCAAACGCCAATGGCCTTGGTCAGCCTGATCGACCACGACCGCCAATGGTCGAAAGCACGATTGGGTTTTACCGATGGTGAAGTTGATCGCAAGTTAGCTTTCTGTTCCTATACGATCAACTATCCCGATGACGTGTTTGTTGTTCCAGATGCTACGTGCGATGAGCGATTTGCTCACAATCCCTTTGTTCGCGGCGATCCGTACATTCGTTTCTATGCCGGCGCGCCGTTAGTGACACCGAATGGCTATGCATTAGGCACAGTATGTGTCGTTGATGTCCGGCCACATCAGCTAACACCGGAGCAGATCGAGATGTTGCGCGTGTTGGCGAGACAAGTGGTGCGTCAACTCGAATTGCGTCGCGATGTGCTGGCGCTTGAACAGCGATTACTCACCAACGAACAAGAGAAGTTATCGTTACGCGCGTATTTGCTCAGCATTGAAGCACAGTTGGTACAGGTTCAGCAACAGGCGCTGACCGATCCGCTCACCGGCCTTCTCAATCGGCGCGGTTTTGAACAGCGACTACAAGAAGAAATTGACCGGTCGCTGCGGTATAACGTGCCGATGGCGTTGTTGATAGTCGATATCGATCATTTCAAGGATATCAACGACACCTTTGGTCATGTGATCGGCGATGAGATTTTGCGTATGGTGGCGCAACTGTTACGTGAAAACGTGCGGCGCCACGATATTGTGGCGCGCTACGGCGGAGAGGAGTTTGCGATTATCTTACCGGCTACCGGTTGTGAAGGCACCCCGATACTTGGTGAACGGATCCGTCGAGCAGTACAGCAAGCAGCCTGGCCCTACATTCCGGTAACGATAAGTGTCGGTGGTGCTTGTCATGATGCAACGATGACCAATGCTACCGATCTTCTCACTGCCGCCGATCACGCATTGTACGATGCAAAACGCAGTGGACGTAATCGCTGTATCTTCAGGTAATCCATATTCCTACAACACAATTGACACAACTGCTGCAAAGTGACACAAGCTGCCAAGAAGGACAAACACGTGCCAAATGTTGTGCATGTAGCGGCGTCGTGAAAGGATGTAGAATGGTGTCCCGGCAGTATACGCAATCCCACCGGCAAGCAATAAGCTGATAGTAGCGGGGTTCAATGCATTAAGCACTTTATCAGCCGCGACAACAACGATCCACCCAAGTGCGACGTAGACGAGGGTGGAGAGAATACGGAACCGTCCGGTGAGAAAGAGCTTCATGACAACTCCGACTAGCGCCAACCCCCACACCAGACCAAACAAGATCCATCCCCATGTGCCGCGTAAGCTGATCAGGGTAAACGGTGTGTAGGTGCCTGCAATCAGCAGAAAGATCGCACTATGGTCGAAGATTTCGAGGATCGCGCGTCGACGCGGTTCGCGGCTGGCATGGTACAGCGTTGAAGCAAGATAGAGTAAGGTGAGTGTACCGCAGAAGGTCATCGTGCCGGCCAGTTGCCAGCCATCACCACGTTGCCAGATCGCACCGACTAAGACGATACCGGCGATTGCACTAAGCACCGCGCCGGCGCCATGGGTGATAACGTTGATCCGCTCTTCGTCAGGTGAAAAGTGTTCTGAAGGTGTGTGTTGGGACATACGTATCAATTAGTTATCTCCAAATCTTAAAGCTATCCATGTTCAAGATACCAGATCGAGAATACCTCCGACGAGTAGCGCACGTCCTGATCTGGCTATGACGATGGTCACCGGTTAGGCCGTTATCGTCCGACCAACTCATTCCCCAACAACCCCAACAACACACTTCCGTCGGGATGTAACTCGAAGCGGGCGCGCTCAAACCACTGCACGATCAAAACCTTGCCGGGTTGCGTCTCTTCAATGCGCGGCATAGAAAGTGGTAAACCGAACAATGCGAGGCTCTCGGCATAGCTCTTGCCGGGTTTCCTATCGAATTCAAGACCATGGTTCCGCCAATAGCTCAAGAACGGCTCACATAATGCCTGATTTGTTTCGGCAAAGTAGAGGCAACCCTGAATCGGACCGCTCCGTTCAAAGGTATACCAATCCCGACCTTGCCGACGCAAGAGATCATCACCCATCCGTGACAGCAGGACGTGATACGGTGGCGTGTTCTCTGGCCGCCACTCAAAACGATGACGCTCGAAATATTGAACCGTAACCGGTTTCCCATCGCTGCCGATTTCGGTAAACTCTTCACTGATTGGAAAACCGAAAATCGGCAGCCCACCATTCTGTTCCCAATACGTGCGGAAGCCACCGCCGAGTGTATGACCGGTTTCCGGGAAGTAGGAACGTCCATCACTCGGTGGGTCTACCCGGGCAAAGGGATCGAAATCGCGGTTACCGGTTGTCGTTGGTACGCCGAGCGGGCAGCCGCCGTAGGTACTTGCCGTCATAACGGCATGCCAAACGTTCAAGCGCCCGTAGCCATACTCGTCATCACGGCCCGGTGTCCCACGGTCATCGGCAGAAATAGCGAGAATACAACGGACATCGTTATGCGATAGGTCGGGACGAATCGCCATCACCAGCGCTGCCGCTCCCACAACGAATGGCCCGGCAAAGGAAGTTCCGGTTACGATGGCATACCTGTTGTTGGGTAAGGTCGTCGCAATATTGATCCCCGGTGCAACGAGATCGATGAAATTGCCGGTGTTCGAGAAACCGGTAACTTCATCGTTATAGTCGGTTGCACCAACGGCAATCGTTTCAGGGTAGGCAGCCGGATAATTGGGTGAATTGCCATCCGCACGCTCGTTACCACTCGCTGCTACCACCAAGACACCTCGCTCACTCGCATAACGCACGGCATCGCGCAGTGCAGGCGAGTCAAAACTTCCTCCCAGACTCAGATTAATGATGCGTGCGCCGTTGTCAGTAGCCCAACGGATGGCACTAATGACACTCGAATCACGGCAACGTCCGTTGCTCAAACAAGCCTTGACCGGAATAATCAAGCAGCTCCAACACAGCCCGGCAATGCCTTCACCGTTGTCACCGGCGGCAGCGATTAGCCCTGCGACAGCAGTGCCATGCCCATTGTCATCGCTGGCATCGGTGCTTCCGGTGATCGCATTGAAACCACCGAGCACCCGCCCGAATAGCTCAGGATGACCGGCATCAATCCCGGTATCGATCACGGCGATGGGCAACGGACTGCCGGTGGTGATCTCCCACGCATCGTATACACCTATCGTGCCGAGTGACCATTGTTGGGCCAGCAACACGTCGTTCGGTGTCCGGCTAACCGTGCGTTCATAGTCAGGGACGGCGTAAATAACTCCCTCCGCATTACGTATCCGCCTCTCGGCGAATGTGGCCGGCATGCCGTCCGGCAAGCGCATTAAATAGGTCTGTTCGCCGAGCTTTCTGATCTGGTAGGCGCCAAGCATGCGCCCGACAGTCGAGGTGTAGCGTGCATCGGTAACTTTGACGATCAGATCGGTCGTATCGGCGGCTTGTACAGGGGTAGGCGGAATCACACCGGTGAGTAAGGCGATCAAGTATAAGCAGATCAGGTGGATACGCATACGGGCTTCCCGAAGTGCATACGGCCATGTTATGTGGCTCCATTCTACATCATACACCTCTTGGCGTGTCTCCTACATGACCTCAAAGTACTATCACCGGTCAACTGCTGTCAGTACCCTTGTGCTATAATTGAGCCGCTATGGAACAAAAAAGTGCTACAACCTCGCTGCGCGCCGGACTGCGCAAATCGATACTTACCTCGCTGGTGATCGGGATCGCTGTCATCATCTTGATCAGTCTGTTCAGCGACCTGCGTGCTGTGGGTGATGATCTGCTTGCCTTCGATTGGCTGCTCTTACCGCTGATCTTGATCGGTACCGTTATCAACTACTGGCTGCGGTGGCTCAAATGGGATTATTACCTCCGCTACCTCAAACTCGATCACAGTATCGATCATATCACCAGCGGCCTGATCTTTACCGCGGGCTTGGTGATGTCGGTAACGCCGGGTAAGATGGGAGAGGTGCTTAAATCATTTCTCTTGCGTCAGCGTAACGGTACGCCGATCAGTCGTTCGGCGCCCATTGTGCTGGCCGAACGGCTTACTGATGGTATTGCTATGCTCTTGCTGATGGGGTTGGGATTGACACTCTACCCGCCTGCGCGCCCGCTCTTTGTCGTGCTCGTTGTGCTGACAGTGGCCGGGGTGATCGTTGTCCAACGTCAATCATTGGCATTGGCCATAATTCGGCTGGTGGCCCATCTGCCGTTTGGTCGGTGGATTGCGCCGCGTCTGGAGACGATCTATACCACAACGGCCCAACTTCTCGATTGGCGGATTTTGCTCGTCTCCACCTTGCTCAGCGTGATCTCATGGGGTTTTGAGTGTCTTGCCTTTTTCTTTGTACTGATGGGGGTGGGGAGTGAACCATCGTGGTTGCTGCTGTTGCAGGCAACCTTTATTTTTGCCGCCAGTACGCTGTTGGGCTTGGTTTCCTTCTTACCCGGTGGCTTGGGCGCCTCAGAGGTTAGTAGTGTCGGTTTGTTACTCGCATTGGTTGGCGTAAGTGCGAGTGCGGCGACGACGGCAACCATCGTGATTCGCTTTTGTACCCTTTGGTTCGGCGTGTTGCTTGGCATGATAGCATTGGCATGGCTAGGTCGTCGTTCTGGACCACAGGATGATCGGACAGTACTAGATATTTCGGAGGTGTTATGACATCGGTTTTTACCCGTATTGTGCGTGGTGAGATTCCGGCGTTTAAGTTATATGAAGATGAATTGACGCTGGCCTTTCTCGACATTAATCCGGCGGCTCGCGGCCATACACTGGTGATTGCCAAGCCTGAATTACCCGGTTTGCTCGATTTACCGCCGGAATTGGTTACCGCAACTGCGCTGACAACCCAACGAGTTGCACGGGCGATTGTCGCTGCGCTGAAACCCGATGGCTTCAATATTATTCAAAATAACGGTTCGGCTGCCGGTCAGGTGGTGTTTCACTTTCATATCCACATTATCCCGCGCTGGGAAGGTGATCGCTCGGTAAAACTGTGGCGTCCTGGCACTGCGACCGCTGATGATCTGCGCGTGGTTGCTGATGAGATTGTTGCTCATCTTTAGGAGCATCCTATGAGTGAGACCGTCTCACCTTCGTCTAATCCATCGCCGTCCAGTAGAGAACGCAGCGGTGCCGGTAACGCATCGGTTACGACCGAAACTCGCCCAATCCGTCGGCGTTTCCTGCTCAACGATCGGTTGCGTGCCGGGATGCTGGTGCTGTTGGGTGTATTGGTAATCGTCATCTTGGTACTGTTGGTGTTCGGTATCACCGGCTGGTCGCTTTCCGCACGCCCCCAAAGTCGGTTGACGCCGCGGGATCTCATCTTGCAACCGCCGACGGTTGCTCCGGTTGCCGGTAGCGTACCGTCGGTGCCAACGACTGTCGTTGATGTGGCACCGCGATTCGCCGCTGCCTACGAACAGCTCGGTGGTTTGCGTCGACTAGGGTTGCCGATTAGCCCGGCGCTGCTGTACAACGGGCGCGAGGTGCAGTGGTTTGAACGCGCCCGCATTGAGTATTGGCCGGAACTGAGCGGTACACCTTACGAGTTTCAAATCGGGTTAGTTGGTGTGGAATATGTTGCCGGACGCACCTTTCTCCGTCCCGATCCCTTTGAGTCACGTCCCGATCTCCGTTATTTTCCAGAGACGGGCTTTGGCGTAGGTGGACTCTTCTTACAGTATTGGGAAGAGAATGGCGGTCTGCAATCGTTTGGCTATCCGATTAGTGCAGAGTTTGATGAAGTACAACCCGATGGTCGAGCTTTCCGTGTGCAGTATTTTGAGCGGGCGCGGTTTGAGTTGCATCCCGAAGCAGCCGGTACGCCCTATGTCGTTCAGTTAGGCCTTCTCGGTTCGGCGCTCTATTTCGGTGAGCCGCGTCCGCAGACGGTGCAACCCCGACCAACACCGGTACCATAGGAGCGCATCACCACGGAGAGACGAATGACGGTGTACACCGATATAGCGCTATTGGTCGCTGTAGTAAAGCAAGCCGGTGGTGATCCGGCTTGTGTGCCGAGCGGCTTGGATCGGTTACGGCAGCGGTTGATCGCCGATGGTCAAGTGTTTCCAAATCTGTTGTATGTCTATCGTACAGAGAAACGAACGACATCGCAAACGACAACCGCATCCACCCAACCGCGGGTGCGTCGTTTGCTCGCCTTTCTCAGTGCTGATGCTGCGGTTAGTTTTGCCCAATGCACCGGCTTGGCGCGTTCACCACGATTAGTCGCTCTCTCACCTGCACGGTTATTAGCAGTGTTTATTCGTCAACCTGACTTTGTCGCGTTACATATTGCGTATGATGATATGCCGGCAACGAACGGCTTGCCAAATGGTTGGCATTTGTTGCGTGCAGATGTTTTAGCGTTGTTTGCTGTCGAGGCTAATCCTGCCTAACCGGTACCCACACCATAAGGAGGAAGAAGAATGGGCAGCCGTTTCGATGAGATGCGGATCTTTACCGGGAGTGGAAACCCGATGCTCGCGCGTGCAATCAGCGAACGCCTCGGTGTGCCACTTGGTGATGTGACGATTGTCAAGTTTAGTAACGAAAACATCTTTGTCAAACTTAACGAAAGCGTGCGCGAAAAAGATGTTTTTGTGATTCAGTCATTATCGATGCCCAATCTGAGCGATAAAATTATGGAATTATTGATTATGCTTGATGCTTGCAAACGGGCTTCGGCCGGTCGGATTACTGCGGTTATTCCGTATTATGCCTATGGCCGTACCGATAAGAAGGATCAACCACGGGTGCCGATTACCGCCCGCTTGCTCGCCGATATGATCCAGGTGGCCGGTGCTCATCAGGTGATGACAATTGATCTCCACGCCGGTCAAATCCAAGGGTTCTTTTCTATTCCCATGGACGAACTCACGGCGATGAATTTGTTGGTGCGGTATTTTGCCGATAAGGGTTGGGACGATCTGATTGTCGTGTCGCCAGATGTGGGTTTTGCCAAGCGCGCACGTAATTTCGCCGAGGCGCTCAATGCGCCGTTGGCAATTGCCGAAAAACGTCGTATGCAGCATTTCGACCGTGCCGATGGTTCGCTGACGGTGCCGGAGATTCTGAATCTGATCGGTGATGTGCGCGGAAAACGCTGTGTGATCGTTGATGATGAGATCGCTACCGGTAGTTCGATCCTCGAAGTGGTGCAGTTGTTGGAGAAGGAAGGTGCCCGCGAGATTTACGCTTGCTGCGTTCACCCGGTGTTTGCCGGTAATGCCGTTGAACGTCTGCGTGCTAGCTCGATCCGTGAGCTTGTCGTTACTGATACTTTGCCGGTGGCTCCCGAACGGCGTTGGCCCGGTTTGACCATCCTCTCGGTCAGTACGTTGATTGCCGAGGTGATCCAGCGTATCCATAGTGGAGTCAGTGTTGATACAATTTTCCAACACCGTCGCCATCCGGCTCTGAGTTAAGGTTGTTGCCTGCCAAGCTCGTATCTGATACCCGTATGCTTCAATCTCTCTACTCTCAAAGCGAAGGGGTGGTGATGATGTGAATATCGCCGCTGTCTTCATAACCGCTCATAGCTTTAGCACCTTCGCGTCTTTGCGTTAGGCACCTTCGCGCCTCTGCGTTACCATCTTCGCGCCTCTGCGTTACCATCTTCGCGTCTTTGCGTTAGGCACCTTCGCGCCTCTGCGTTACCATCTTCGCGCCTCTGCGTTACTATCTTCGCGTCTTTGCGTTAGGCACCTTCGCGCCTCTGCGTTACCATCTTCGCGTCTTTGCGTTAGGCACCTTCGCGCCTCTGCGTTACTATCTTCGCGTCTTTGCGTTAGGCACCTTCGCGCCTTCGCGTTACCGTTCTGTCATTCCCTACTCAAACCCTAATCCCCGCTCACGCAAACTCACATAATGTCCACGCCCAATAATAAGATGGTCGAGCACCTCAATATCAAGCAGATGACCGGCGGCTACGAGCTGGCGTGTCACTTGAATGTCTTCGGGTGAAGGTGTTGCCTCACCGGAAGGATGATTATGTACTACAATGATCGCAGCACTGTTGCGTCGTACCGCTTCTTTGAAGACCTCTCCGATGCGGATGGTCGCCGAGTTGAGACTACCGATATATACCGTGTTGATCTGCTGCACGCGGTGCTTGGTATCGAGCAGAACAGTGCGGAGGTGCTCTTGGTCAAGGTGACTCATTTCAACCATCAATAACGCGGCGACGTCACCGGGTGAGCGAATGGGATAGCGTTCTTCGACGCTACTCCGGGCTAAACGCCGACCAATTTCAAGCGCTGCTTTGATGGTTGCTGCTTTGCTCGCTCCGATCCCCGTGCGCCGACAGAGATCGTTGTAATCGGCAACCTGTAACCCTACCCAACCGCCATATTCGCCGAGAAGCTGTTGGGCTAGCTGCAAGACGTTGGTGCCACTGATCCCAACTCGTAACAAGATAGCCAGTAACTCAGCATCGCTTAACGCACCGGCGCCTAGACGGGCCAGTCGTTCGCGCGGTTGATCATTGACCGGCAGTTCGTGCATCCGTAGTGATACCATGCATTCCTCGCGCTGCAATTCCGGTTCTATATATACACCGTTTGAGCGCGCCAAAAGATGCGCCGAATGTTGCCATTTTTGTTGGATTATTGGCAGATGATCGTGGGGAGACGGCGGGTGCGCAATACTGCCTCGGCGGTTGAGCCGATCACCAGATCGCTGAACGGATCACGATGACTGTATCCGCCCATGATGAGAAGGTCAGATCGGGTCTGTTCAGCAGCGAAGATAATTGCCGAAGCCGGTTCACCACGTTCGACGATATACCCGGCAGCGATGTTGCGTTGTTCGAGATAGCTAAAGGCACGGAGCCGAACTGCTTCAGCACTAGCTTGTCCGTCGAGGACGGTGACGACATTCAACACCAGATGCCAACGCACTGCCAGGTACGCTGCAAGATAGAGCGCTTCTTCCGCTTTGCGGCTACCGTCGTAGGCTAATAATATTCGTTCGACACGATCTACAACGCATGGTACGGTCAAGACGGGGCGAATCGAGCAGCGTAGAATGGTGCGTAGGCCCGATGCTAATCGGGCCATTGGTGAGGGGCGGGGGGGATGATTAACCTGTATCGCAACCAGATCGACCAGGCGCGTGCGCTCACGAATAGCTCGATCTATCGGGCCGACTTCCACAGCACATTCTCCATGCACTCCGGCTGCGGCACAGCGCTCGATAAACTCCTGTACTACTGCTTGGGCTGCTGCTGAGGTGCGCTGGTGTTTGGTGCGTACTACATGTAGGCCTAATGGTCGGATCGTCTCGCGTTGCGCCCACGCCAATACCTGATCGAGCACTTTCCAGCCGTCGGCATTGCCGCTGACCGGTACCAATATCTCATGAAACAGCCAAGATGCCGGATCGATCCGACGATGACGGCGCCAACTACCGGCCGGAACTGCCGGCTCAAGATTATCGGGAATGACCCGCTCGAGAAGTTGCTCGGTACCCCGAGGAGTCGTGACAAGGTTATCCGCTGCTTGGGCGAAGCTGATCTCCCAGCCGGACTGTTTTGTCAGTTCATCGCGATGATCACATAACCACACGTAAAGATCGGTCTCGGTTCGCTTGGGAAAGTCGCGTAGGAGACCGCGTTCTCGGATCAGATCGACTATCGGTTGGTACATTTGGTCATACCACGCACAGGCCGCTTCTGGGAGCGATGCAGACTGATCGGCAGTGCTCGATTGTTGTCGGAACTGTTCGATGTGACGTAAGAGCTTCTCGTACTGACCGGCGATGGTTACCCGCAAATCACAGCCAGGTCGCCGCTCATCGAGCTGGGTTAGTTCAAGAAAGGCAGCATATTCACCGGCAATGATAATCTCTTCCAGGGTCATAGAAGGATCGATCGGTGCCCGTGAACGCAGTGGTGTCACATACGCTTGAATGTGATCCATTCCCAACTGACGGGCGACCGACACGCGATGATTGCCGTCGAGGACAAAATAAGCGTCACCGATCTGATACACCTCAATCGGTGGCCAGCCGTGTAAATTATCGACCGATACCATAACCCGTGCCCAGCGCTGCCAGTCATCGTCACGACGAGGGAGAAAACTGCGATTGAAGTCGTGGTACCGGCCTACACTACCGACAATGGCATCCAGCGGAATGTCGCGTAACTGACGGTCACCGGCGATTGTTGCCCGTACTCGTTGGCGCACCTCTTCAAACGGCAATAGATCATCAGACTGACCTCGCAAGCGGGTCAGGAGATGTTCGATATCTGCGCGCCAACGCAGTCGCTGAAAATCGTGAAGCGCCGCTGTCATCCGACCGTCTGGTGGTTCCGCCATAGTATTACTATAACAAAAAGGTTTGCGTGCGGCAATATCGAGCGGGATAGGGGTGCTCTGGGCGTTGATGGTGTGTCGCGCAGCATAAAACCGGAGCGGACTCTGCCGCTCCGGTTTAGTAACAGTGCATTGGGTTTACCGCCAACTATTCAATTGCACTGCTGCCTGTACTGCCGGTGTTAAGGCATCGACTAGCCCTTGCACCGAGCTATTCATGCCGCTGAGCAACACGTTGGGGAATAGGCCAATGGCGACGATCACAACGGCCAACGCCCCTAGTGTCATCAACTCGCGGCGCTGTAAATCGGGCAGGTCGAGATTGGCTGTATTGCGTACTTCGCCCATAAAGCCCATACGGAACAGGTTCAGCGCATAAACGGCAGCAAAGATTATTCCGATCACTGCGCCAAAGGCGAATGGCCATCCCAACAGCGGTGAGGTAAAGACACCTTGCAACATCGTAAATTCGCCGACAAATCCGCTCAGGCCGGGTAAGCCTGCCATCGCTAACAGCGTGAGGAGGGTCAAACCGGCATAAACCGGTGTCACGCGCCATAAGCCGCCTAACGAGGCAAGCTCGCGGCTATCGCGCCGCTCTTCGATCACAGCGATAATCAGCAGTAGGGCAGCCATAATGACGCCGTGTGCCACCATCTGCAGAAGAGCACCGTTGATCCCGATTGTCGTCATCGTTACGATGCCAAGCGCGATAAAGTTCATATGGCTCATCGAAGCATATGCAATCATGCGCTGCATATCATGCTGCGTGAAGGCAATCAATGCGCCGTAGATAATCCCGATCACTGCTAACACGGCAATCGCCGGCGCAGCCCACGACGCAACTTCGGGGAAGAGGGTCAAGTTAAAGCGGATGAATCCATACGCCCCAAACTTTGCCATCAACCCAGCCAAGATAATAGCGACCGGTGTTGGCGCAACACTGTAAGCATCAGGCAACCACGAGTGTAACGGCCACAGTGCTAGCTTAATCGCAAACGAGAGGAAGAATGCGCCGAACAATAATTGCGCCATCAAGGGGTCGAGGCTAAAGAGACCTGATCGCAGATCGGCAACAATCTGATTAAGCGCGAAAGTACCGGTAAAACCGGGGTTAATCGTTGCAATAGCGTTGCGATGCAAAATATGCAGTCCGATAATTGCAAAGAGCATCAACAGTGAACCACCGAACGTGTAGAGAAACAGCTTCAACGTTGCTGTGACCCGCCCATGATACCCCCACATCCCGATCAAGAAGATCATCGGAATCAGGGCTAGTTCGTAAAAGACGTAGAACAATAGCATGTCTTGGGCAAGGAATACGCCGAGAAACGCCGTTTCGGCAAACAGCAAGAGGGCCAGTAGCAGACGTAAGCTGCGCGTCTGTCGCTGCCACGTGGCTGCAATTGCAAATGGGGTGAGGAAGGCAGTCAGACCAACCAGCCATAGGTTGATCCCATCCACACCAATGAAATAGCTGGCACCAATTGCCGGTAGCCACGCTACCGTGTCAACGAATTGCAACGGCGGACCGATAACTGTGCCTGCTGCTGGGCCGTAAGGTCCTGTGTAAAAGAGACCGATTACTGTTCCGGCAACGAGTAAGGTTGCCAGCGCTATGCTCATAGCCGTCCAGCGGTAGAGCATAGGTCGCCCATTGGGCAGCACGAGGAGAATAAGGGCACCGATTGTCGGCAGCCAAAGCAACAACGAAAGGATAGGCAGGCCGAGCAGGTTCATAGCTCTATTCCTTCTTTCTTGTGATACGAAACAATAACCAGCTAACACAACATCACCCGATGTTGTGGACGAAAAGCGGACGTGGCTTCATTACCGCAATGATGACAACGTTGTCTGGAAAGACAAGCAGTGTTGCCGGTTAACCGGCTGCGATGTGGTTAGTTAGAGAGTGTGCGTGACAGGTGTCCCATAGTTTTTCACCTGTATGAACGTTTGTTACTGCAGCTACTTTCAGTTAATGTCTGTCACCGGAAGGTCGCTGTGTTGCTAGCCTTCGACTTGTGACATACCTCACATTTACTATACACATAGTTTATAGCCCGATTTCGCGTTTTTGTCAACCAGGTGTCACAAGGTTCTCTACGGGTTTTAAAGAGTTCTGAAGAGTTAAAAAGTATGTTAGTCGTTCAGAACGGTTCAGAAAATCGTGATATTTATCACAAAAATGGTGTGCTTGTAATGTTAGGAATGGGTAATCGTAGGTCGAATGGGCCGAGATGGTTTCTGACAACCGGTTACATGCGACACTACTGATGATGGGTTGCCCGCGTGAGTTATCGGGACGGTTTGTCCTTACATGATGTCGGCGAGGGTTGGTGCGTAGCGGTTGGGTAACGCTTTTTGCGTTTGGTCTATCGAGTATGTGACGATAGGCGGATTGGTTGCACGCTTTTGTACCGCTATAATACTTTCAGGATGAGGAGGTATGCTACAATGTGCAAGAGAAGGCTTATGAATACGCAAATTCGCCTCATTGATACTCATCTTCACCTTGCCTCGGTGCAGTTCGATGACGATCGCAGCGAGGTTATCACTCGCGCGTTGGATGCCGGAGTAGCCGCTCTGATCGAGATCGGCTACGATCTTGCTTCTAGCTACGCGGCGATTGCCCTTGCGAACACCCATCCGGCGATTTTTGCCGTGGTCGGTATCCAGCCTAATCATTTGCATGACCTGCCGCCGGATTGGATCGAACAGATTCGAGTGTTGGCCTCCCATCCCAAAGTGGTTGCCATCGGTGAGATCGGGCTTGATTTCTACTGGATGAAGTCGCCCCCCAGCGAGCAAGAAGCTGCTTTTCGGCAGCAGTTGGCGCTGGCCGGTGAGTTGGGATTGCCGGTTGTGATCCACTCTCGCGATGCTATGCGTGAGACAATTGCCGTGCTGCGCGATGCGGCACGGGGTCCGGGCGTGATGCACTCGTTCTCCGGTGATTGGGAGGCGGCACAGGCTTGTCTCGAACTTGGATTCTATCTGTCGTTTTCCGGCCCTCTGACCTTCCCGAAGTCGACGGCATTGCACGATGTAGCGCGGCAGGCACCGGTTGATCGACTTTTGATTGAGACCGATAGCCCTTATCTCAGTCCACATCCGCACCGCGGTCAACGTAATGAGCCGAGTCGCCTGTTCTATATCGGTCAGAAATTAGCCGAGTTGCGCCAGCAGTCGCTTGCCGAATTAGCACCACAGCTCTGGCACAATGCAATGTGTGCCTTTCCGCGGTTAGCCGCAGCATAGGAGTAGTATGACATCTCAGGTGCGTGTTTCCCCGTCGTTGAGCTTGACCGACTTCTGGTGGTTGCTGCCCGGTCTCGGCTTGGTAGTGCTCATGACCGGCGCGGTTGTGCGTAGTCTTGCCGAATCGGGCTGGGCCAACGGTCTATCGATCCTCCCGGTCGTCGCCGGCATGGCGTTTGTTGTTGGTCTGGTGTTGGCCCTGTGGCAACGCCTTTCCAACTGGGCTGCCCATGCTGTTGCATTGGTGGTGGGATGGGTGTGGATAGTGCAACAGGTGGGGCCGTTGCTCGATGAACGGCTTGTCAGTTGGCGCGACCGTGCCGTGGAGTTGACGATCCGCTTGATAAGCTGGGGACGTGTGTTGGCAAGCGGTGGGCGTGGTGAAGATATTGTGCTGTTTGTGGTGGCGCTTGCCCTGCTCTGCTGGTGGCTGATGTATCTGACAGTGTGGACAGTGGTGCGTCAGCAACGTCTATGGCTGATGATCATCGCCAACGGTGTAGTGTTTTTAGTGAACTACACCTACGTGTTGCCCAAGCCCGATCTGGAAGCAATTGTATTTATCACCGGATCTTTACTCCTGCTCGTCTATCAGCACGTGATGCAACGCCGTACCGTCTGGGAAGCGCAGCAGATCAGTTACCCAGATTTGTTGCCGTTGCAAGCGATGTGGTCGGCGACGATCGTCGGTGTGGTACTGATTGCGGGCACTGCGGTGTTGCCGGCTCAGATTCCACCTGATCAAGCGAATCAGACGTGGGAAATGATCCGAGCACCATTTCGGGCGGTGCGGGCTGCGTGGGAAGATGCGTTCAGTACGATTAATGCGCCGCCCGGCGCCGGTAGTGTTTCGTTTACAGCGCGTGTTGCGTCTCTCGGTGGCTCGCGTCTCGCCGGCTTTGATGAGGTGATGACTGTTCGTTCGACGCAGCTCGACTATTGGCGGGCAGTAGCTTTTGATCGTTACGATGGTACCGGCTGGGTAAATACCACCGGCGAACTGGCACGCGCTGCCTTACAAGTTGCTACCGCTGAGCAGGCGCGCACGCCGCTCGCTGCTGGCGAGACGATTCCACTGACCGATAGACGTCTGCGTCGTGTCATTACCCAAACGATTACGCTTGCTCAAGAACGAAATGACGATCTATTATTGGTCGGCGGTTCACCACTCCAATTTAGTGTGCCGGCCCGACTCGAACACCTGATTGTCCGTGATGAGAATGGTGGCGTTGTTCCGTTGTACGATGATCTGACCTTAGCAACGTCGACGGTACCACTTGTTGCCGGGACGACCTACACCGTGACGGCGCTGGTGTCGCTCGCCGATGTACAAAGTTTACGGACGGCCGGTACCGATTACCCGCAGTGGGTGCGCGAACGTTATTTGCAACTACCGGCTAACCTACCGGCACGGGTGCGCGCTGAAGCGGCGCGGGTGATTGCTGCTGCCAATGCCGAAAATCCCTACGATCAGGCGATTGCGATACAAGAGTATCTCCGTCGGTTGACGTATAGTGAAGATATTCCACCCCCGCCAACCAATGCCGATCTGGTGGATTGGTTTCTGTTTGAGCAGCGGTCTGGCTATTGCGATTATTTTGCTTCGGCAATGGTCGTTATGTTGCGCTCGGTTGGTGTGCCGGCGCGGTGGGTGCGCGGGTACGCAAGCGGTGAGTTTGACCCTGAGCAGGGAGTGTATGTTGTTCGCGAGAATGTGGCTCATAGTTGGCCGGAAGTCTATTTTCCCGGAATTGGCTGGGAGCGGTTTGAACCGACAGCGGCTAGTTATACCTCAGAACCGCAGCGACCGTTGCAGTCGGTATTCGGTACCGAAGCCGAAGAGGAATGGGGTGGTACGAATAGTGCTGTCCCTAATCCCGGACGGTTTGAGGATTTGGAAGACGATGGTTTAACGGCGAGTGGAGTGAGTAGTGGTGCCGCCACGACACCCGAGTCAGCTCAGCGCAGAACCGTTGCCGATGATGGTGTGCGTAACTGGCTGTTGATGATCCTGGGCACTTTGGCTTTGGTTGGTAGTCTCATGATCGGTTTTCGTTGGTGGTTGGCTCGTGAAGTCCGTGGTTTGCGACTGGCGGCAGCAGCGTACACTGAGATGAGCTGGTTGGCGTATTTCAGCGGTCTTGGTCAGCAGAGCTGGGAAACGCCGAGTGAGTATGCGCAACGCTTGGCCCGTATCTTACCAGAGCATGCATCAACAATCTACGGCATTGCCGCCGCGTATGTTACCGAGCGTTATCGCCGTGGCGCAGGATCGTACCTTCCACCGGAAACGGCGCGCCAAAGCTTACATCGTGCATTGTGGCAATATGCGCTGAGGCAAGCTTTCGTGCGGCTCTGGTCGCCGGTAGGCTCTCGATAGTGCCAGATTGGAAGTCGTACCTTTCTATCCGAATCCAGCATCCGGGGCGTCAGCGGAGGACACCCCGTTCACCTCCTACCTAGCTCTCCCTCCTGCCAACGGATATTGCCGCGCAGCAACAGGTTGGACGAGCGCAACTTATACGCTAGATCGGCGGCTATGTTGCGCATGACCAAATAGCCGATGCGTGGGTTACGGTCGCATAACGCTGCGAAATCGCGTTCACGGATCACCAACAGCACGCATGGATCAACGCACGTTACCGTTGCCGAACGAGTAGCTCCGCCGAGCAGAACCATTTCGCCAAAGCTTTGCCCGCTGTAAAGCAAATTGATCGTCGAAGGTGCAAATGTGCCGTTTGCGGTACGGGTATTGATCGCAATCCGGACACACCCTTCGTGGATAATGAACAATTCATCACCCTCATCACCTTCGTTGAACACCGTCTGCCCGGCTCCTAATCGTCGCACCTTACAGATGGTAGCGATCTGTAACAACTCCTGGTCGTTCAAGCCGTCGAATAACTCAACCCGCCGCAGGTTTTCAATAATGTTTTGCTGCATGTTCCCCCCATCTTGCTATCGTGTATCGTATTCTTGATCGATGCACAGGGGCGACACGTATGTCACCCCTGTAACTATCATCGCTCATTGTGATCGGTGTAGCAATTAGTTTAATCGTGTGAAGGGGCTTCACGTTGCCCACGTGACAACTTCGCCTGAACTAGCGGTGTCACCGGCTCGTGCATAAGCCAGTAATAGCAAATTGCTGCGATTGGGGCCGCCAACCAGTAATTAAACAGTCGAAAAATAATGGCTGCCGGTACTGCCGCCGGTCCTACTCCCATCTGGCTTAATACGGCGACCAACGCCGCTTCAACCGTCCCACCACCACCGGGGAGAACATTAAAGGTAGACGTCACCAATGCCACGCCGAAGGCGGACAAGACCACCGCAAAGGTTACATCCGTACCCAGAGCGTGTAACACAAGCAACATCGCCAAGCTATGACCACTGAGGGCGGTGAGCTGGACCAGAACCAGCAGGATCACATCACGCCGTCGGTGAATGAGTAAGGAACGAGCACGGACTAAATCTGCGACAATGCGGTCGATCCATGTGCTTTTCCAGCGTTGACCGAACAGATGAGCTACCCGATCTTGTAGGCTACTCAGCCAGCGCCGCAATGTCTCTTCACTGCGAGTAAGGATAAAGATCGCAAGGCCGATCACTGATAATCCGATCAGCCCCGCAAGATAGCTCGCCCCGGCAGCTCTGAGTCCATGCCATGCGAAGTAACCGAGGCTAAACGAGAAGATGAGCAGCATGGCAACAACATAACTCAGTGTTTCCAGTGAAGCGATCAGCGCCGATTCGCCGGCCCGAATCCCACGGCGGTTGAAGTTACTCATCAGAAAGGCATAACTACCAACGCCACCGGCAGGCACTGATTGACTGATGATAATTGCAGTGAGTGCAGTTGCCCACAGGCGTAAGAGGTTCATGCGATAACCGAGGGAATGGAGCACGATATTAAAAACTTGCGCACTGATGAGATAGCTCAAGGCAATCAGGACGAAAGCGGCGAATAGCCAACCGGGTTTGGCATCGTTCAGCAAACTGAACGCTTCGGCAATCCACGCCCGATTAGCAATAGCTAGCGCGATGACGGCTAGGCTAATGAAAACGCTCGTTATCAGTTTCCAGCGATGCACGCCCATAAACGACCTTTCATTCCATGAGGGATCAGGCGGTTGGTTAGGGTGTGAACTCGGTGCAGGTGACGATGAAATATCGTTATGCATGCTTGCCACAGGTCCTTTGCCTTATGTTACAACGATGTCCCTTACCAGACAATGGAAAAAGTACTCTCTTGGCCGGTCGGTTCTTCCCATTGGACTTCCACCCGTTCGACCTGCGCTTGGCTAGGACCGCTATAGCACCAACTAATAAGCTTTTGGACGGCCGGTCGACTTCCTTCAAAGACTGCCTCTACGCGACCATCACTCAGATTGCGTACCCAGCCTTTGACGTTTGCTTCGCGTGCCCGATCACGGGTATACGCACGAAAGCTGACACCTTGAACGCGGCCGGAGATAAAGACATGAGCACGAACGATATCCACACGCCACCTGCATGATCGGCATACAACAAAATCTCTAAAACTATATCTGAGTATAGCGCACCGATGCCTCATCTGCAACAGTTGAAAGATACAAGCTTTGTCGGAGCCGACGGAGGGGCAGATAAGTTGTGGTATGCTAGACGTTTGGCGGCACATGCCGAACCAGTGTGGAGCGGTTATGACTCACATCACATCCAACCTGCGCGTATCGATCCTCAAGATTCCGGCTGCGGTTTGGCGTATTTTGGCCCACAGTTTTATTTACGGCTTCGCCCTCAGTATTGCCGATATTTTGTTCAATTTTTACCTCGTTAGTCAAGGTTATACCATCAATGACGTGGGTTTGCTCTCGATGGTGAGCCGGGCTGCTGGTATGGTAATGGGGTTACCGATCGGTTGGCTTATCGATCGGTTCGGGCCACAACGCGCGATGATCGGTGGTGTGATAGGATATGCGCTTGGCTGGGCGGCACTCTTACAGGCGCCGGCATTGCCGTGGCTTATTGCTGCTCAATTTGTCGTTGGGGCTTGCTATCTGTTGGCTGCTACCGCAGTTACTCCGTTGCTGGCGTTGGTGACCACCGAAGAGCAGCGTCCTCTCGTCTTCGGTATGAATGCCTCGGCGACATTGATAGTCGGCTTGCTCGGCAGTGCTGTCGGTGGGGTGTTGCCGATGGGGGCAGCCTTGATGATGGCCGTTGAGCCGCGATCTACTGTGGCTTACCGGGTGGCTCTCACGACAGTGATAGGGTTGAGTATTGTGGCGTTATGGCCGGTACTGGTGCAGCTCCCGGCGGTGGCGGAGACACGTGCCACTGGTGAGGAGGAATCTGTTGGATCACACCGGCTCTCGTGGTTCATGCTGCTCTGGATGGCCTTGCCCTCGTTTCTGCTTGGTGTTGGCGGTGGCGCAATTTTGCCGTTCCAGAATCTCTTTTTTCGCGATCAGTTTGGTTTGAGCGACGCCGGAGTCGGGTTGGCTTTATCGCTGGCTTCACTTGGCGCCGGCGTTGGGGCATTGCTGGGTGCGCCGGTAGTCCGCCGTATCGGCTTGCAACGCGGCGCCGCACTGCTACGGTTAGGTGCGACACCGGCAATGTTGCTGATGTTAACGCCATGGTTGCCGCTCGCCATTATTGGGTTTTTTGCCCGTGGCTTTTTTATTGCTGCCAGTTATCCGATGAACGATGCCTTGGTGATGGGGGCTACCCCAACCGCTCAGCGTGGGCTTGCTATGAGCTTGATGAGTTTGCTCTGGGCCGGTGGTTGGGCTATTTCGGCAGTGATTTGGGGCTGGGTAACACCGATCTTTGGGTATGGGCCGCAGATTGTTGCTGCTGCTTTGGCCTATGCCCTCTCGGCGTTGGTGATTTGGAGTCTGCGTCTGCAACGATCGGCAGAGCAGACGGCTGCATAGGAGCAGGGGTATGGTCTGGGATCCTAATTGGCTCGAACGACCGATTGCGTTGATCGGGTTGAGCGGATGTGGCAAATCAACGTTGGCCCGCTTGTTGGCCCGCGCTTTGTGTTGGCCGTGGTACGATACCGATGCCGCAGTAGCCGCCTCGGCCGGTATGAGTGTTGCCGATCTGTTTCAGGTGTATGGTGAAGCCGAGTTTCGTGCTCGCGAATCGGTGGCCCTGGCCGAGGCACTGCGTGAGCCACAAGTGATCGCTACCGGTGGCGGGATTGTCTTGCAGGCTGAAAACCGTCGAATGCTGCACGATCAGGCGACCGTGATCTGGCTCGATGCGACTGATGCCACTATTCTTGCGCGCCTCGCTGCTGATGCCGAACAGCGCCCTTTGCTGCGCGGTGACGCTGCGGCTCGTCTGGCCGAATTACGTGCTCAGCGCACGCCGCTCTATGCCGAGTTGGCCGATTTAACCTTCCAGACCGATGGAGTGATGCCTATCGATCTGGTGCAGCGAATGCTAGCAGCGTTGCGCTACGGGCGCTAGCTGCTCCGGTATCCGCAATCGTGGTGTTACCCTTGCGATGGGTTGATGGCTCCGATGCTAGAGCGTGCCCCACGTGCGGGGGACGAAGATACGTTTGAAAACGGTGAGTGCGTACCGGTCGGTCATACCGGCAATGTAATCGACAACCGCTTGTTCAATCGGTTCGCCTCGCCGTTCAACGATTGCCATCAGTTCAGCCGGGATCGCTTCAGGATGGTGCATGAAATAGTCGTACAGCGTTTCGATAATGAAACGAACTTTTTCATCCTCGGTTTTGGCTTCTGGCCGGTGGTAGACCGTCTCATACAAAAAATGACGCAGTTTGTTGGTAGCAGCTAAGATGGTCGGACTCATCGATAACGTAAGGGTATCGGGAGCAGTGCCCTCGCCGGTTGCCCACCAGTTGTGGTAGATCATGTCACTAACCATGGTGGCTAGTCGTTTGCTATGGGTGTCGCCGAGGATGGCGATGCAATCGGCAGGTAAGTCTTCGGTACGCAGAATGCCGGCACGGATGGCATCGTCAATATCGTGGTTGATATAGGCGATACTATCGCAGATTTTTATAATCTGACCTTCAAGCGTGCTGGCTACCCCCCAGGCTTTGGCTGTGATGTCGCGTCGCCCCTTTGAGTGCATATAGATGCCCTCGCGCACCGCAAACGTGAGATTCAGGCCAGCTCCCCCGTTTTCAAGTACTTCCACAATGCGCAGTGATTGTTCGTTGTGGCGAAAGTGACCAGGGCAGATCCGACTCAGCGCCGTCTCACCGGCATGCCCGAAGGGAGCATGACCAATGTCGTGCCCAAGGCCGATCGCTTCGGTCAGGTCTTCATTGAGCCGCAGGGCACGCGCCACGGTGCGAGCAATTTGCGTCACTTCGAGGGTATGGGTTAAGCGAGTACGGTAGTGGTCACCGAGGGGTGCGATAAATACCTGTGTTTTGTGTTTAAGCCGCCGAAACGGTTTGGAGTGCAAAATACGGTCACGGTCACGCTGGTAAGCGGTGCGGATCGGACACGGTGGTTCCGGTTGTTCACGCACGGCAGCAGCACTTTTGGCGGCGTAGGGTGAGAGGATGCGCGCTTCGAGCGCCTCGTGCATTTCACGTATCGAGGGTTGGGACATACGTGGCTCCGTTATTTATTTGTCGTGTTCGGTGTATCGCTCGTCTCCCGCGATCGCAATTCGGTGGAAGAGATGTCACGCCGAAAGAGATGTTCGGGGATGGGAATGAAGAGCTTTTCGTAACCAATCGGGAGGTTTAGATCGGCGAGCGTGCAGAAACGCCCGTCGATTAGGCGTCCGGCGACGAAGAAGCGGCAGTGAGCAGCGGCAATAGTTGCGAAGGCGGCTTGCATAGCTTCATTACTGCCGTAGTACGTTGGTGAGATCAGCCGGAGGGCTGTGTCATACCCAAGCACGAAGGCTCGTCCGGGGTAGAGACGCGCCTTCTGGACAAACAGTGGTGCTGCGGCAAGAATGACGTAATAGCGACCGCGAAATTGGGCGACCCGCCGTTCGATGTCGGTTAGCGATAACTCACCTTTATCGGCGTTGCGAATGGTCAGCTCGAAATGGACCGGTTGACCGGTCATAACTATCACCGCCCGCTGCAACCCGATATGGCCCTCATGCAACGGATTAAAACTGCCGGGAAAGATGGCTCCCGGTGGTGGATCGTCAATGCGCAAGGTGCCATCAGGGGCAATCGTCAGTGAATCGATGCAGCCGTTGAGAATATCGGCTAATTCAGCGGCGTGGATCATTGTGTGCAGCTCCCACATACTCTTCGACGCGCAGTGAAACAACGCGCGACGCACCATCATCGCCCATACTGACCCCATAGAGCGTATCAGCTACCTCAATCGTACCACGATTGTGTGTGATCAAGATGAATTGCGTTCGATCGGTAAGCCGTTGCAGCATTGTGCGGAAGCGTCCTACATTACTTTCATCGAGTGCTGCGTCGGTCTCATCGAGAATGCAGAACGGACTCGGATTGACTTTCAAAATGGCAAACAACAGTGCTACCGCCGTCAGTGTGCGTTCGCCGCCGGAGAGCAAGGCAATGTTCTGGGGCCGTTTACCCGGTGGACGAGCGATAATCTCGACGCCTAGCGTCGTGCGTTTGCCATTGCCTTCATCGCCGGTATCATCGGCATCGATTAGTTCAAGGCGAGCGCTGCCACCACCGAACAGCTCTTGAAAAGTGGCGCTGAATTCCGCTGCTATCGCTTGAAACGTGTGCTGGAAGCGATGATTCATTGCTCCATCGAGTTCGACGATCAGTTGGTGCAACGTCGCACTGGCTGCGCGTAAGTCGTCGGCTTGAGCGGTCAGAAACGTATGGCGTTTGGCCGCTTCTTCATACTCTTCGAGGGCCAACGGATTCACAACACCAAGCCGCACAATGCGCGCACGTAGCGCTTCGATAGCCGCCGGTAGTTCGTCTGTGGGTGGTGCGGGGCTAGTAGGTGGTGGCTTTGTCAGATCAACACCATCGGCAACTGCACGCTCGAACAGGGTTTCGAGTCGGTCGGCGGCTCGTTGTGCCTCTCGCACGAAACGGCTATGATCGGCTTCGGCGGCCAGCAATTCGGCGGTAGCACGGCTCTCGGCTGCCTCTAACTCGGCTAATTCAGCTTCAGCAGTCTTCAGTTCAGTCTCTGCCGGATCGATCTGCGCCCGTAGGCTATTCAGCTCAGCCAGTACGTGTTGTTGACGGGCAAGGCCGGTAGCGTAGGTCGTTTCCCGTTGCGCACGTTCCGTCTGTAACGCCTGTAATGCCACCTCCAATTCGCGTTGCTGTTGTTCGATACCGGCTATGGTTTGCTCGTGTCGGTTTCGCAGTTCGGTCAGCATCTGTTGCCGGCTCCTGGCAGCGGTGAGCGCTGCCCGTTGGTTGGCTAACCGATCTTGGACGGTGCGGCCGGCGAGAACGTGCTGCTCGTAGCGTTCACGCACCACTGCCAGTGCAGCTTCGGCAGCAGCGTGCTCGTCACGCAACGTTGCCTGGCGTGCTTGCAATGCCGTTATCTGTTCGGTGAGTGCGTTGAGTTCGTTAAGGAGTCGTTCTTGTTGCGTGATTACCCATTGCTGCTCTTGTTCGACCTGACGGGCATGGTGCTGAGCCTGATCAAGTGCGTTGCGTGCCGTCTCGCGGCGGCGATGGGCGTCGCGTTCCGCTTGCTCGGTCTGCCGCAAACGATGAGTGACGGCTTGTAACTCGGCCTCGATCACTGCCCGTTGTTCATCGATAGCGGCTAGTTGCGCACGAGCCTCGGTGACGAGGGTTGGTAATTCACGCAGTTCACGTTCACGACGTAACACACCGCTTTCGCGAGTTGGGGCACCACCGGTGACGGCGCCGCCGCTCTGAACCTGTTCACCGGCAAGGGTGACAATCGTCCAACCCGGTGGAAGATGGCGCAATTCAGACCGTGCTGTTGCCAGATCGGCGACAACAAGCATGCGACCGAGCAATTGCTCAACGACAACGGCATAGTGGGGGTCATACTCGACAAGCTCGGCTGCAATCCCGATGACGTTGGTGGAAAAAGTCGGGCGACGCCCATCGTGCTGCGGTCGGCGCAGTGTATCAAGTGGCAGAAATGTCGCTCGTCCTGCGCCACTACGGCGGAGTTCGGCGATAGCGTCTTCGGCGTCACGCCACTGTTCGACCACAATGTGTTGCAAGCGGGCGCCGAGTGCGACTTCAATCGCCGTCTCTAGGAGAGGAGGGACGCGAATGATCTGTTGAACGAGGGTAAAACCAGTTCGTCTGTTTCGTTCTGCCCATTCGAGCGCTGCCTTAACGCCGGCGAAGGCGCCGGCGTGAGAACGGGCAAGGCGGGTAAGGGCTTCGAGACGCGCCTCACGTTCGGCCACTGTGTGGCGACAAGTCGCGCGCTGCTCATCGATAGCGGTACGGGCAGCACGGAGGCGGTCAAGTTCTTGGCGCGCAGCTTGTACCGCAGCGCTGATCTCCTGATACATCTGTTCGGCGTGTACCAATGCGGTTTGGGCGTCCGTCACTGCAATCCGAGCGGTGTCGGTGGCGCCGGTTGCCTGAGTTAATGAGGTGGCTAACCGTTCCAGTTCGGTACGTAGTCGTGCCTGTTGGGTTGATAGCTGCTCGATCTGGCTGACGACGGTTGCTTCGGCGCGGGCGGCTTGTAATGCGCGCTCTTGGGCTGCTTGCAGCTCAGCCGCCAACGCAGCCCGTGCTTGTTCGTCAACACCGCGTTCATGATCGGTACGTGCAAGCTCGTCTTGGATGGTAGCAATCTCTTGTGCGAGCTGCGTCAGCATCGCAACGACACGATCACGCTCGTGAAGTGCGGCTTGATACTGTTCGGCCAATGTCATCAGATGCCGTTCCATCTCTTCGCTACGTTGGGCCGCAGCCGCTAATCGCTCGTGCTCAATCGCCAAATCGCGTTGCAGCGTCTCAGCCTGTTGGTGCAAGACGGCAGCCTGGTGGTGCAGCGCGCTGAGTGCTTCACGCCGTTCACGGAGAGCCGCGCGTTTCGTCTGCACCGCGGCGACCGTCTCGGCGTGGATCGCACGCCGGCGGGCCACCGCGTCGTCGGCCTGTTGGGCGAGCGTTTGTGCCTGCTGCGCCAGCGCTTGCGCTTCGTGCCACTGGGCGTGATGCCAATGCGTCAACAAATGGTGTAATTCGGTCTGCCATTCGCGGTACTGACGAGCCTGACCGGCCTGCCGACGTAACGTGCGTAGACGTGGTTCGAGTTCGGCCAGCAGATCGGCGACTCGTTGCAAATTCATCTCGCTTTCACGTAAACGGCGCAGTGCTTCGGTCTTGCGCAACTCAAAGCCACCGATTTCTGCTGCATCTTCAAACAATCGGCGCCGATCGGCAGGGCGCAGGGTCAGAGCTGCATCAACTAGACCTTGATTGATAATCGTGTACGACCCACCGAGCGGTTCAACTGCCGCCAAGAGATCGCGGAGCCGAACCCGTGCCCGATTAATGAAATACTCATTTTCACCGGTGCGCGTCACCCGACGAGTAATCGTCACCTCATCAAAATCGAGCGGGAGCACCCGGTCGCTATTGTCAATCGTCAGAGCGACCTCGGCCAACCCCGCCGGAGGGCGGCGTCCGCCACCGGCAAACAACAACTCGCCGGCCTGCTTACAACGCAGTGCGCTCATACTCTGCTCACCGAGTACCCAGCGTACTGCGTCGGCCAGATTCGATTTGCCACTACCGTTCGGGCCAACGATGGCGGTAATACCCGGCTGAAACTCGAAAACGGTACGTGATGCAAAAGTCTTAAAGCCTTGAATTTCTAATCGTTTGAGGTACATTATTGTATCAGTAACGCTTCATTGACCAGCCTATAGCTGATGTGCCGACCGACAATTGTACTTCAGACCGGTAAAGCAGTAAAGTTCAGAGGCTTGATCTACCCCCTGTGAACGGCTATAATACAGCGTGCAAAGATACAATTAGGCCCTGAAAGGGAAGAACGAACCGGTCAACCCAATTTAGGATAGCGGAGAACCTTACACCGATTCCCGCATAAGGCGCATCGCCGGCAAAGACCGACGGCGCGCACTGGCGACCAATTCCATGCGAGAGCGAGTTTATCGCAGCGAAGCTGTCATTCTTCGCCGTAGTGATGTTGCCGAAGCCGATCGTCTCTTGCTCATTGCTACCCCAAAGGGTAAGCGATGGGTCATTGCCAAAGGCGCGCGTAAAACAAAAAGCCGACTGGCCGGTCACATCGAACTCTTCACGCACGTACACATGATGCTTGCCGTCGGTCGTAATCTTGATATTGTCACCCAAAGTCAGATAGTACATGCTTTTCCAACCTTACGCTCCGAACTGAACCGTCTCGGCTGTGGTTATTACGCTGCTGAATTGTACGATCGTTTCACCGTTGAAGAAGACGAAAACCCGCCACTGTTCCAGCTTCTCGTCGAGACCTTCATGTCACTCGATCGTAGCCCACAGCCCGATCTCACCCTGAGCAGCTTCGAGCTACATCTCCTCCACCTGCTTGGTTATCGCCCACAACTGCACCGTTGCGTCGTTTGTGACGATGTTTTGACACCTGATGCCGATCAGTATAGTCCGACACTGGGTGGTGTGCTCTGCCCGCGCGATCGGGCCGCCGATCCGGCTGCGTTATCGATGAGCGAAGGGGCGTTTCGTCTGCTCCGCTATCTCCAGACGCAACCGATAACCGTCAGTGAACATTTACGCATCTCGACGGAGACCCGTCGTGAAGTTACCGATTTGCTACGGGCCAGTTTGCGGCACCTGCTCGAACGTGATCTGAAATCGGCTGAGTTTCTTGATCGTCTCTTATCGTTATCGTAGAAGGCTATGTCAACAACGTTGTCTGCATCAGAGGAGGGCGGGCCATGAGTTATGTTGAAAGCCTGCTCGGGCGGGGCGAACAGATTCTGTATATTGCCCGCCAGCATATTTTTGTGTTGATTATCAATATTTTGACTGAACTGAGCCTCATTGCCGTGTTAGTTGCAGCGGGTGTTGCTTCCAATGTGGCGTTTCGCAATAATCCAACGGCAACGATCGGTGGAATCAGCATCAGTAGTCTGATCCTCCTGATCTGTATTGTGATTAGTGTGATGGTGCTGATCAGTGGATTTCTCGATTTTTTACGCTGGAATTCTGAACAAATTGTGATCACCGACCGGCGCGTGTTACAAATTCGTGGCGTGTTTAACAAACGGGTGATCGATTCATCGTTGGAAAAGATTAATGATATCGAATTGCGTCAGAGTATTCTAGGCCGAATCTTTAATTTTGGTACTATTGAGATTCTGACGGCCTCAGGGGCAGAGGGTGCAAACGTCATAGATCGGATTGAAGCACCGCTTGAGTTCAAACGTGCATTACTCGAAGCAAAGCACAACCTCGACCGCGGTTATGGCTATCTCGATACCGATGGCTACACTCCCGGTCGTCCGGTCGGCGGCGCAATCGATATTCAGCGTACCCTCGAAGAGTTAGCTCGTTTGCGTGATCGCGGTATTCTGTCCCCAGAGGAGTTTGAGGCCAAGAAGCGCGATTTATTAAGCCGAATCTAGGAGTGAAATCGTAGTGTTGTGTTGCCATTCCGCCATCACTATGGTGATGGTCGATTACAGGTTCTGTCGCTTTTTCATTGTGGTGATTCATGTATAACGACATCGAACAAGCTCGCGCAGCGATTATGCCATGGTTACGTCATACCCCACGAGTCGGCCTCATCCTTGGTTCGGGGTTAAGTGCGTTGGCCGACGAGATGGATGATCCGGTCGTCATTCCGTACCGAGATATTCCTGGCTTTCACGAGCCAAAGGTAATCGGGCATCGCGGTGAGTTAGCAGTTGGTCTGCTGGCCGGACAGCAGGTAGCAGTCATGCGTGGCCGCTTTCACTTTTACGAAGGGTACAGCATGCAAGAGATCACCTTCCCGGTGCGCGTCTTGCGAGCATTGGGGTGCGATACACTCATCGTCACCAATGCGGCAGGTGGTCTGCGTCCCGATTGGAAGGTCGGCGATATTATGCGGATCAGCGATCAAATCTTCTTACCGGGGATGGCCGGTCATCATCCGTTGCGCGGTCCAAATGATGAGCGGTTGGGACCACGCTTTCCGGCTATGGTCGGCGCATTCGAGAATAACCTCGTTCCACTTGCCCGCACTGTCGCTGCGGAGTTGGGTGTGGTGTTGCGCGAAGGTGTCTATTGTATGCTGAGCGGTCCCCATTTCGAGAGCGCTGCTGAGCTACGGATGGTGCGCATGTGGGGGGCCGATGCAGTCGGCATGTCGACAGCGCCGGAAGTGATTGTTGCGGTGCATAGTGGAATGCGCGTGCTTGGCTTCTCGCTGATTACCAACCTCGCCTTGCCTGACGGTCCACCGGCTAATCACGAAGAAGTTATTGCCGCCGGTGAGGCAGCAAAGCCTCAATTTGCTGCACTGCTGCGCGGTATCTTGGCGCGAATGTGACTATCACCTACAGACTCGTTGCCCCTTCGCTCCTTTGCGTCGTTGCGTTCGGAGAAGTGCTATGCGTGCCTTGACCCCGCTTACCGCAGTGCCTACGATCGATGAGGCAACCCGGAGGGTGTTGGCCGACTACTGGATTACTAGTGTCGAAGAGTTGGTAGCAACGGCGCGTGCGAGTAATGCCGGTCTTGGGAGCGGGCTTGCTGCGCTTGCTCAAGTGTTGGGGCGAAGTGAAAACGATGTGCGGGCAATGGTGATGGCAGTGCAGGAAGTGGCGCCTGATGCCAGCTCGTTTAGCGTTGATGTCGCGATGGAGCCGGTCGGTACCGGTGCAATCTTCACCGATTTGCCGGAGGTTGATGCAACTTCGTTTAGTCCACCGGTCGGCTTGCCTGCCGAAGTACCACCGATTGCGACTCTACCTCCGCCAATCAGTCAAGGACCACGCAATACGTGTGTCGCGTTTACGGTGGCTGCCATGGTGCAGGCACTTAGCAACGACCCCACCGACCTCTCCAAACAGTTTATTTACTGGATTAGTAAAGCGCGTGATGGTATCCCCGGTGATGTCGGTACGAACCCATTGGTTGCATTACGCGCCGTTGCCGAGTTGGGGGTTTGCCGTGAGGAGACGTGGCCCTATCGCCCCGAACCGGTAGACCACACCAACCCCGGTCACGAGCGGCCAAGTGACCGGGCGTTTCAGGAAGCTAAGCAGCGTCGGATTAGCGGGGTTGAACAATTACCTCCCCGTGATGTGAACCAGATCAAGGCCGCACTGGCCGCCGGCCGACCGGTGTTGATCGGTTTGATGATCGGTGAGCATTGGACGAGTAGTGGGCAGGTTCGTCGAATTGGGCGGGTGCGTAAGGCGTTGCCCGGTGAGCAACGGTTGGGTGGCCATGCGATGTGTGTATTGGGCTACCGTGATGATCCGACGGCTCCCGGCGGTGGCTATTTTATTGTGCGGAATTCGTGGGGGAGCGAGTGGGCGAACGAAAATCCTGATGGTCCCGGTTATTGCCATGTCCCATATCAACTCATCTATGAAGAAGGGTTGGCAGCGTTGATCGCTACTAGTGTGATCATTGAAGCAGCAACTGCGTCGACAGTGACGTTGAGTGCGTCGACTACCTCGGAATTGGCGGCGATTCTGGCCGAAGCCCAGGCGATCCGTGCCCGGCTTGAGACGTTGATCAATCGGTTGCAGGCGCTGGTAGGTGGGCAACCGCAACCGGTCATGAGAGCCGTTGAGCCGACCCCGGCGTTACCACCATCACCTGAACCGGTAACGGTTGTGGCCGGCTATAGCGGCCCATTGATCCTTATTGCCGATGAGCAAAGCAGTGATGAGTTGTATCCGAATGGGATCGATGGCCGCCGAGGCGAACCGTTGTTGCGGATCGATGCTAAAGCCGCCAGTGAATTGGCCCAACGTAGCGATGATCCGAAAGAATTGCAGACACTCCACAAGACCCGTAACGAGGCTGAAGAAAGACATTTTGGTGTGGTTGCCGATGTTGATCAAGAAGACCTCGCGCAAGCGCGGTGGGCAGTTATGGTGAACGCGGTTGACGATGCTCGGATTATTCAGGCGTTGTGGCCGCTCATCGAGCATCGTGCCTACCAGCAGGGTATTGCCCTCCCACTAGTTGACTTCCGTCCTGGTGAGACGTGTGCTGAATGGGCTAGTCGCTACGCCGATCTCAAGCAACCGTGGGAACAACGGGCACCGGTCTTAGTGTATCGTCCGGGTGAGCGAGTCAATAGCTGGCTCGCCCGCCATGGCACGATGCCCGGCCCGGTCAAGCCGAGCCAAGGCGTTCCCTTCTACATCCTGATTGCAGCGCGCCCCGGCCCGCTTACAGCGAACGATCAGGCATTTATTAGCTTCAATGTCCAATACGAACTCGATATCTTCTGGGGAGTGGGTCGTCTCTGTTTCACCGACGAACGCGGTCAACATCGCTATGCCGATTACACCACCTATGCGCAGCGCCTGATTGACTACGAACGAAGGTCGGTCAACGATGTTCGGATACGCCGCGAGATTGTATATTTTGGTACCCGTCACGATCTCGATAAATCGACCGAACGCAGTGCGCTTGAGTTAGTTAAGCCGCTGGCCGAGTGGCACGACCGTGGTCTACCACAGCGATTGGGCTACGGGAAGCGGTTGTTGTTGGCAAACGACGCAACCCGCAGTAACCTTGAGCAAGCTCTGCGTGATGAAAACCGGCCACCGGCGATCTGGTTTAGCGCGACGCATGGTCTAGGCCTGCCGGTCACCGACCGCGAATTGATCCCTTATCAAGGAGCACTGGTGACGCAAGACTGGACCGGTTTTGGGGGGATTAAGCGCGAGCATTGGTTTGCTGCCGAAGATTTGCCGAGTAACCTCTCGCTTGAAGGTATGGTTGCCTTGCTGTTTGCCTGCTATGGTGCCGGTTGCCCACAGCGAGATGAGTTTATCTTTGACCCAGAAAAAGGCCGGCCGGTCATCGCCCCGTTTACCTTCGTCGCCCAACTACCGCAGCAGCTCTTGTTGCGCGGTGCGCTTGGGGTAGTTGGTCACGTGGAACGGGCATGGACATACGGTTTCAGCATAGACGGCGCGCGTGGTCAGACCCAAGCGTTTGAAGATGTGATCGGTCGGTTGGTGGCCGGGAAGCGGCTAGGGAGCGCAACCGATCAATTCAACATTATTCAAGCGGCGCGCTCGATGACCTTAGCCGAGGAACTTGAGAATATCAAATTCGGCAAGCAACCGGAACCGCGTGAGTTGTCAACGCTGTGGATGGCTCGTAACGATGCCCGTAACTATATGTTGTTGGGTGATCCGGCTGCTCGCTTGCCCATACCGTAACTATTCTAGGACCAAGTGACGTAATGCTGTTACCGAGTCGGCCAGTGCTAATGGTGCCGCGAGATAGAGATCACGGTATGCACCGTATCCATAGGTTACCGCAATACATGGCATACGGTGCGCTCGTGCGCCGCTAATGTCGTAGATGGTATCACCAACCATGACAGCCCATCCTCGATCAATACCGAGACGCGGCAGCAGTGAGGCGATAACCATGGCTTTGTTGCCATCGCGATCGTCGGGATCAACGGCGGCAATGGCTTCGAAATAGGTGCGTAGTCCAAAGTGGGCTAAGATCCGTTCGGTTGGTGGGCGTATCTTCGAGGTGGCAACAAACAAGCGGATACCGGCTGCCCGTAGATCGTACAGCAATTCGGGAATGCCGGGAAACACGCTGTTCTCGAACATCCCGATTTCCCAGTAGCGTTGTCGATAATGGGCGACGGCTTGATCGGCCAATCTTGGGTCGCCGAGCACCTGCTCGAAGGAGGCGTGCAACGATGGCCCAATCCAACCGCGCAGTTCTTCATCACCGAGGGGCGAGTGACCGATCTGTGTCAGTGCGTAGTTGACGCTGCGACTAATGCCGACAAATGGGTCGGTCAGAGTTCCATCAAGATCAAACAGGATGGCACGAAAGCGATAATGTCGTTTCATAACCATAGTATACCGCAGGAATAATTCCCGGTATGCAGCGTAAAACGGTGATATAATAGTTGTATCCGGTGGTTAACTCAGGAGGGTGTACATACGCAAGTAGCACGTAACGATACCCTCGCACAACGGTGATTGTTGACGTTGTACGGCAACCTGGCCTTGTGTTACCAACCTCTCGCGATCGTACCGGCGTTTTTCACCCTCAAGGTGGTTTACCTCCGCTATCACGCAACGTAGAAAGGCCCATGGGCATGTTTCATTCGATGACTGATGTTCGCGATATGTTGGGGCGGCAAAATTATATCGCCTCCGATGAGATCAGCACGGCAGTCTTCCTTGCCGAACGTCTCGGTAAGCCGTTGCTGGCCGAAGGGCCGGCTGGAGTAGGCAAAACCGAACTGGCTAAGGCGTGGGCGGCAGCACTCGGTCGTGAGTTGATCCGTCTACAGTGCTACGAAGGACTTGACGAGACAAAAGCACTTTACGAGTGGGAGTACGCCAAGCAGTTGCTCTATACCCAACTCCTCCGCGATAAGTTGTCCGATCTGCTCGGTGATGCGCAGAGTCTTTGTGAAGCTGCCGACCGGTTAGCTGCACAGGAAGATGTTTTCTTCTCGGAGCGTTTTTTGCTGCCGCGTCCATTGTTGCGCGCGATTACCAGCGATAAACCGGTAGTACTCCTGATCGATGAGATCGACCGGGCTGATGCTGAATTCGAGGCCTTTTTACTCGAGGTTTTGAGTGATTTTCAGGTGTCGGTGCCTGAATTGGGAACGCTGAAGGCGAAGCATGTTCCTACCGTGATCCTTACCTCGAATAATACCCGCGAGTTGAGTGAAGCGCTGAAGCGACGCTGCCTCTACATCCATATCGATTATCCCGATTTAGAAGCCGAACTACGTGTTGTTCAGTTGAAAGTGCCCGGTTTGGCGCCAAAGTTGGCCCGTGAAGCGGTGGCTTTGGTACAACGTCTACGCACGCTCGATCTGAAGAAGCATCCGAGTGTTTCCGAGACCCTTGATTGGGCGCGGGCATTAGTCGAATTGAATGCGCGTCAGCTCGATAAGGCGACCCTCGATACGACGCTGAATGTCCTGCTTAAGTACGAGAGCGATTTGCAGCGGGCACGCCGGCTCCTACAGCAGGGTGATCGCCCGGATCGACCCGATCGTCCGGATCGACCGCGCGGCGGTTACCGGGGGAGCGATTGGACGAACAACTGACGGAGTAGATATGGATCGACGAATTACCGAGTTTATTGCCGGGTTACGCGCTGCCGGCGTGAGAATTAGTGTTGCCGAATCGGCCGATGCGTTGCGGGCAATTGAGCAGGCCGGCATCAGCGATCGGAATATCTTTCGTTTGGCGTTGCAGACGGCATTGATCAAGGAACGACAAGATCAAGCCATTTTTAACGAACTCTTTCCACTCTACTTTGGCAAAGACTCGCCGCCACCTTTGCAGCAGGCCGGTGGTGGTCAGCTCTCGCCTGAAGAGCAGCAGCAACTTATGCGTCAGTTGCAGCAGATCCTTGCCCAGTTTCCCCCCGGCCCACTGAGCCAACTTTTTCAGAGTATGGTCAGTGGTCAACCGCTCAGTAATCAGCAGATTCGGGCGATGTTGGCCAACGTCTCGCCGCCTCATCTGACCAATCCGCGCTACCGCGATTGGATGGCGCGACAGGCAATGCGTGAATTGCAGATGAATCGGCTGCAGCAGATGTTGCGCCAACTGCTCGAACAGTTGCGCGCACAAGGGATACGCGAAGAGGCACTGCGGGCGATTGAACAAGCTGCACGTGAGAATCTCGCGACGCTCGAACAGCAGATTGGTCAGCAGGTTGCCCAACAGATGCAAGAACAGGCCCAAGGGCAAGGGCCACGCCAGGGAAGGGGGCGGCCAAGTGAGCGTGAATTGCTCGATGTGCCGCTCGAACAGCTCGATGAGAGTCTGTTGCCCGAAATGCGTACCCTTGTGCGCAAACTCGCTGCGCGTCTCCGTACTCGACTGGCGTTACGTCAGCGTCGTGGAAAGACCGGTACGCTCGATGCGAAGGCTACCATCCGCACTAATCAGCGCTTCGGTGGCGTCCCGATGTTAGTACGTCATCGCAAGCGTCATCTCAAGCCGAAGCTGGTCATTCTGTGCGATCGCAGCGTGAGTACCCAGCACGTCATGTCGTGTATGCTGTTGATGATCTACGCCCTGCACGATCAGGTGAGCCGTACTCGCTCGTTTGCTTTCATCGACCGGCTGTACGACATGTCGCACTACTTTGCCGAATCACGCCCCGAACAGGCAATCACGCAAGTATTGACCGAAATTCGTCCTACCCGCAGTTATAGTACCGATCTTGGTAACGCTCTCGCCGAGTTCTGCCGCGATAAACTGCATCTGGTTGACCGGCGTACAACGGTGATCGTGCTTGGTGATGGGCGTAACAACGAGAATGATCCGAACTTGCCGGCGTTTGAGCAGATTCGACGGCGAGCACGGCGGATTGTCTGGTTCGCAACTGAAGAACGATGGAAATGGGGTGTCTACGATCCCGGCTCACTGAGCAGTGACATCTACAAATATGCACCGATGTGTGATGCAATGCATGAGGTGACGACGCTACGTCAGTTGGCAACAGCAATTGACCGACTGTTTCTGCATCCGTGAACCGGTCACGCCACTTTCGGTGCGATACGATCAGGCGGGTGGTAACATGCGAGTGGTGATCCGCGAAGTGTTGAATGTTGGCGGCTTTTTTGCCGGTGAGACGGTGACCTTGACCGCACAACCATGGCCCGATGGCGGTCCTGAGCAGACATTGACCATCGATGATGCAGCGTTACGTAACGTGACTGCACGCCATCTGTTGACACCGGGAATGATCCTCGAATTGCACTGGGCTGGTGAGCGGATCGATCAGGCAACCTTGCTTGGTGCAGCCCGGTTTACCGATTTACAGGCAGCACGACGTTTGCCTCCTATCCCGCCATTATTCTCGCCGCAAGTGCTCAGTTTTCGTTGTCCGACTTGCAAGGTGTGGGCGCTCGCAGTCGGTGATCCACCAATGTGTGCTGTATGTGGGGGAGTAGCGCCGCACGTGAGCAATTGAGGGTCAAGACTCGCGTATTGCACATCGTACTCTATCAGATTGCTCGCTGCGCTCGAAATGACAAGGGGGAGCGAACCCTGCCCGTGTCATCGTGAACGGAGTATACCACCGCCACCCTCGTTGTCCTGTCGAGCGAAGCGAGACATCTTCATTCTCAATGTCATCGCGAGTGCTGCGTGATGAATGGGTAAGATTGCTCGCTGCGCTCGAAATGACAAGGGGGAGCGAACCCTGCCCGTGTCATCGTGAACGGAGTATACCACCGCC
>NZ_JBWGQH010000005.1:52161-173455 GCF_056331925.1 Chloroflexus sp. | reverse complement strand
TGTGTGTGGGGAAGAATGACGAAGATTTCTCGCTACGCTCGAACTGACAAAGATGTCTCGCTGCGCCCGAACTGACAGTGGTTTGCGCACAAGAACCGTACTCCGCGCGACCTACCCGTCACACGACCCCATTGTCATTTCGAGGGCGCACCAGCGCCCGAGAAATCTGCGCGTGGGAAGGAGAGCACCGCACCTGTCATTTCGAGGACGCGCCAGCGCCCGAGAAATCCTGTGTGTGGGGAAGAATGACGAAGATTTCTCGCTACGCTCGAACTGACAAAGATGTCTCGCTGCGCCCGAACTGACAAGAGGGAGCTGGTGGCAACTGGATTTACACGATGGTTTGGTGAATATGTTGCTAAGGGTTTAAGTATAGTTGAAGGTGTAAATGGCTTGACGACAGGGTATGTAGTCCTTTTAGATTAGTGTGGGTTATTTATGAGACAAAGCACCTAATTTCTCAACAAAGCAACAGTCAAATTATAAGGAAATTATCAGCTATCTGATGAGCAAACTGTCACGATGACCGACATAGAGCATGGTATACTCTGAGCATCAAAGGAGCCGGTTATGGTTGCGCGGGGGCGCAACCGGGAGGAAAGAAACACCCGAACGTACTACTAATAAGTCTAGCGCATGGACTTCACCACGGTGAAGTTGACGAGGACGGAGGTTCCCGGTGCGAGCCGGAGCTAACGGGTGATAGCCACCCGGAACATCGAGAGATCAGCGGAAGCCTCCCCGGTGCAGGGCGCCACCGGTAAACCGATGGGGCAACGCCTCCCGGTAACGGGCAAGGACAAAGCCATCGGTAGCGACCCACCACCTAGCCTTCCCCCACCCAAGCTTATCTCTCGTGACTGCATCACCACAGTAACGGCGTTTTACTCAGAGGTGTTCGCCGTACCGCTTGATGATGCCGACGAATGGTGTAGAGCCGCACTATGTGCGGCCTAGACGAGGAGTGTTTGCAATGTGTGGCATTGTTGGCTATGTTGGTACACGTGACGCGACCGAAGTCGTAATTAACGGCTTGCAACGTCTGGAATATCGCGGATACGATTCGGCAGGTATTGCGATCTACGACCCTACCATCGGCTTGCAATTACGCCGTAGCGTCGGCAAGTTGCACAATTTGCGGCAGCGACTGGTCGCTGAACCAACTCGCGGGCATATTGGGATCGGCCATACCCGCTGGGCAACCCACGGTGGTGTGACCGAAATCAATGCCCATCCGCATCGTGACGCGAGCGGTGGCATTGTGGTCATTCAGAACGGGATCGTCGAAAATTATCTGTCTCTCAAGGGACGGCTGATCGAGTTGGGCTACCAGTTCGAGTCGCAGACTGACACCGAAGTGATTGCTAAGCTAGCCGGGCATTATTACCATCAGTACCGCGATCTAGTTACTGCGGTGCGCCAGACCCTCCAGGAATTGCGTGGTGGTAACGCTATCGTCGCATTCTGCATCCACGAGCCGGACACCCTGGTAGCAGCACGGCTTGGCAATGCGGGTGGTGTAGTCATCGGCCTTGGCGATAATGAGCAGTTTATTGCTTCAGACATTCCGGCTATTCTCGACTATACCCGCAATTTGATCTTTCTTGAGGATCGGGATGTTGCAGTGGTGCGCCGCCATGAGGTCACTATCACGCACCTCGATGGAACTCCGGTCGAACGCACAATCCACGCCATTCCATGGGACCCGGTCGCGGCTGCGAAAGGCGATTATCGCCACTTTATGCAGAAGGAGATCGATGAACAGCCACGCGCACTGATGGACGTGTTACGTGGGCGGATTGACCAAGAGCACGGACGGATCACACTGACGGATATTCGCCTGAGCGATGCTGATCTGCGTCGGGTGCGTCGTATTTATGCAGTTGCCTGTGGCACTGCGTGGCATGCCGGCTTGGTAGCGAAGTTTTTAATCGAGCAACTCGCCAGAGTGCGGGTTGAAGTCGATTACGCCAGCGAGTTTCGTTACCGTAACCCAGTTTTGCAGAGTGATGATGAGCGTGACGCCTTGCTCCTGGCGATCACGCAAAGTGGTGAGACGGTTGATACCTTGGCTGCGATGGAGGAGGCGCGTAACCAAGGGGTACCGAGCGTGGCAATTGTGAACGCCATCGGTAGCCAAGCGGCGCGGTTGGCCGACGGTGGCCCGATCTATCTCCACGCCGGCCCAGAAATCGGGGTAGCTTCGACCAAAGCCTTTACCTCAATGCTGGTAGCGGCCTACCTGTTTGCGTTACGGCTCGCGCAGGCGCGCGGTACACTCACCCCGGCCCAAATCCGCGAACACATTCAGGCCCTGATCGAATTGCCAGGTAAGGCTGCCCAAACTATCGAACAGACAACGCCGCTCTGTATTACCCTTGCCGAACGTTACCACAAGGCGAATAATGCGCTCTTCCTTGGCCGCCAGATCAATTATCCGATTGCCCTCGAAGGCGCGCTCAAGCTGAAAGAAATTAGCTACATCCACGCCGAAGGGTATCCGGCAGGCGAAATGAAACACGGCCCCATTGCGCTGATCGATGAGCAAATGCCGGTCATCTGCATCACCCCGCGTGACCACATCTACGAGAAGATGGTGAGTAACATTGAACAGGTGCGTGCGCGTCACGGTCAGGTGATCGCTATCGGTCACCTTGGCGATGAGTTGCTCGCCGAAAAAGCTCATCATCTGATCGGTGTACCGGCGACGTTGCCCCTCTTGCAACCGGTACTGAACGTCATCCCGTTGCAGATTTTCGCCTACCACGTCGCCGTACTACGCGGATGCGATGCCGATCAGCCGCGCAACCTCGCTAAAAGCGTCACCGTTGAGTAGTGACCGATTAGGCAACACCGTCAAAGACGGGGGATCATACCGATCCCCCCTCATCACGCCGTATCTGATCTTTCTGATCATACAACGCTTGCGCTGCCTGCTCCGCCCGCCCGGCCTCTGCCGCATCAACACCATCAGGTCGGTATCGCGCCTGCTCGTAAGCCGCTGTCAAGTCGGCTAGCGGTGCTGGGTCGGATAAAGTTGGCGCAACAGTAGCGTACCATTCCGCCGGAGTTTGGGCTAGCGCACGACGCAAACCACGCTGTTCTAGCACTAACAACACCTGCACATACGCACGGCGGACTCGCGTTACCGGATCGTTCCCACGCAATGCCGCTAACACAGCCTGCAACCCACGCAACCGACGCTGAAAAGGATTACGCAACAAACCCAACAAATCGCGTAGATCGTTCAACACGCTTTGCCCGACATCCAGCGATTCGCGCTCTTCATCTATAGCAACAAACCGTCTTCGGCGCTGCCACAGCAACACAGCAATCAACAGTGCAGCCAGTGGGATCAACGCTAACACAAATGTTGCCTGCTGCGCCAACGTGATCACTGCCGATACCGAACTCTCATCGACCGGTACTGTATCAGGTGTTGGTGGTGGCTCAGGGCGAAGATTCATCTGCACCAATGCCTGTCCTAACAACGCAAAGAGTGAGCGGATCAGATCACCAAAGACGGTTGTGAAGAGGTAGACAAGTCCCGCACCGACAAGCGCAAACGGCAACAGCAACCAGCGCAAGACGGTCACGATCGCATCTAGTGTCACATCACCACTGAGTGTTGCAGTCAGTACAACACTTACTAGCAAGACACTGCCGATAATCCCAACAAGCAACATCGTCCAGCGCAGATCGAGTTTTTGCCCGTGAACGGTTGCCGTCTCAACCAGGTGGGTAAGTGCTAAAGCTGCCAAGCCCGTTCCGACCAGCGTAACCACATACCCCAGCAGCAACTCACGCTGTGGGACAGCACCGGCGCGGAGCAGCGGGCCAAGCAAGAGTGCAGCTACCACCACGATCCCTACTTTACCGGCCAGTGATAGCAGTGTGGCACTGTCGTGTTCGGCCAACCTAACCCCACGCCAAACCAGAACAAAGGCACAAAGGACGGTGAGATAGACAAGGCCGCTCTGTGGATGGCCCGGCAGCAGCGCGGCCCATACGGCCACCGGCGCTAGCCCGAACGCCAACCCGACTAAGCCGGTTGCAGCCACCGGAGGAGCCACCGCCAGGACGAGGCGATGCCATGGCCAACGCAACCGCCGACTCGCAGTATCGGCCAGCCAACCGACCAACACTGCACCGGCCAATCCCAGCCACGGCAAAGCGACACCGGTGAGGGACAACAACGGTAGCGCAACCACGGTGGCTTCAAAAGCTACCAGCGAAACGATACGTACAAGACGGAGCATCATCTAGTATTCAAAACTCGGCGGGGGCGCAGCATCGCTGTGCCCCCGCAGTACCGTTGACGGACGAACCTGTATCCACCTACTTCGTCTCACGATAGAGCACGTGGCGGCGCACAATCGGATCGTACTTGCGCAACTCCAGACGGTTCGGATCGTTGCGCCGATTCTTCTCGGTGGTATAGGTGTGACCGCTTTCGGTGCTCTTCAGCTTAATCACGATGCGGTTACCCTTCTTGCTGGCCATAGCGATCCCTCTTCCCAGAACTACACACGAAATTGCGCCGCTACGGCGCACTGGCATCTAGTATACCATAACTGGGCTAGCGCAAGCAACTGTAGCAACAACGACACGTATCAAGCCGCCGCTTCGCGTCGGAAGACCACCCGCAGCGACGAGTCCTCGAAGAAAGCATCTTGGGCCCGCAGCCGCGCCAGCGACTGTGGTAACACAATACGGTGCCGATGCCAACCAACGGATATCAGCAACTCATCATCGCTTTGGGCTAAATGCACCTGATCTTCCGAAGCAAACGGCAATGGCACGATCAAGTCGTACCCATCCGGCGTCTTCTCGAGACGCTGCGTTGGACCCTGGTATAGGAATGCCGCCGGGTCACGCCGCCCAAACAGATGATCGGCCAACTGCGATAACAATTCTACGCCGACAATCTCTTGCGAAAAATGCGGAGCACGTAAGATCGGCAACGGCTCAAACATCTCTTGCACCATTGGTGCATACTGTTGCTGCATCTCGCGCCACTGCCCAAAGTGAGCATCAACGTTCGGCGGTAAAATTCGATTGACGATAATCGCATCGACGGCGTAGCCAAACAGACTCAGATAGGTCAATGAGCGCTGCGCCTCACGGATAACCATCTTTTCGAGGTTCATCACGATCCGCGCCGTACAGATTTGCTGGTTGGTCAGCAACTGACGCACATCGATCAAGGCATCAATTGCTTGCTGCGCCGAAGCCAACACATCATCATCGGCAATCGGCATGTCGGTCACCCGTCGCGCCACCGGACGAACGACGCGCAACAGGGCCCGTGCAATCGGAAACAGGCGGGCAATCCACCATCTCATTACATCGGGCAAAGACAGCAAGCGTAGCGTTTCGCCGGTTGGAGCCGCATCGACTACGATCACATCGTACTTCCCTTCATCGTAGTGACGCTTGATCTGAAGTAAACTAAAAAGTTCCTCGGTACCGGGAATAACCGATAACTCGCCCTGTGCAATCGTTTCTACCCCTTGCCATGCCAATAGATCGGCTAGATAGCGCGAGACGACACCCCAACTCGACTCAAGCTCGTGGAGGGCATTGATCTCTTGCGCCCATAAATTGGGCGCTACTTGTAAGGGTTCTGCGCGCAAATCGACCCCTAGCGAATCGCCCAATGAGTGAGCTGCATCGGTCGAGAGCACAATTGTCCGATATCCGAGTTGGGCGCAGCGGAGGGCGCTAGCCGCTGCAACACTCGTTTTACCAACACCACCTTTGCCGGTATAGAAGAGGATGCGCATACTCGACCGTTCATTCTAAAAGCGACTTTACTTTATAATACCGCTAAATTGTCTTTTATGCAAAACTGTGCAAAGCGAGATTTAAGCCCAGCCGAGATCATCGGGCTTACCGGTCGAACCACTGTCGTCCTCGTCCTTCTTGCCACTTAGCTCTTCTTCGAGCATCTGATCGACCATCTCGTCCCAATCTTCACCGGCATCTTCACCTAGCTCCTTCCCCAGACGTTTTGCCCAACGGGCAATCGATCGCGGATCACTTTCGTCAAGCCCCATAAAGTTTGCCGGATCGGCCAGTGCTTCGATCCGGTCATCTTCTGACTTGAGCGTCGCAAAACGCGAAATCGCCCGGCGAACCTCGGTATTCCCACAACGCGGGCAGGCCAAACCGGCCGGATCGCTAAACCCGTGTACTAATTTTTGAAACTGCCCATTACAAGCCGGGCATATGTATTCATAGATCGGCATGGGTAACCTCGCACGACTCAGTGTGTGGTTGCGATCAGCAGATGCTCACCAACAATCACGCACTTCACCGGATAATCTCCTCGACGAGTGGTAACGGTGGTGGTGGCGTGTCATGAATAGTATAGGCACTGACAAGCCGTTCGGCAACTGCGTCTACATCACTCTGACGAGCTGCATGGATGGTCACCAATGGCTCACCGACGGCAACGCTCGCTCCGACCTTTGCCCGCAAAACTAGTCCGACTGAGTGGTCAATCGTATCTTCCTTCTGCGCCCGACCACCACCTAATGCATTCACGACTAACCCCAATGTTTGACCATCAATTGCAGTGACAAATCCAGCGCGCGGTGCTGCCAGATCAACGTGAACCGGTGCATTTGGCAATCGATCAGGATGGTCAAGCGTTGTCACATCACCACCCTGATTGGCGACCATCGCCCGGAACTTTTCCCATGCTGCACCATTGTTCAACGCTTCGACCAACAAGGCACGCGCTGTATCAGTGTCATCCCGCAAACCGGCCATGCACACCAATTCACTGCCAAGTACGAGACACAACTCCACCAAATCGGAGGGACCTGAGCCACGCAATGCCGCCACTGCTTCCCGCACTTCCAGCGCATTACCGACGGCGAAACCGAGCGGCTGCTGCATACTGCTGATCACGGCCGTCACCTTCCGGCCGGCGTGTCGCCCAATCGCGACCATTGTGCGTGCCAATTGCCGCGCATCGTCGAGAGTATGCATAAAGGCGCCACGCCCATACTTTACGTCAAGTACAATACAATCGGCCCCGGCAGCCAGCTTTTTGCTCATCACACTTGCCGCGATCAGAGGAATAGACTCAACGGTTGCAGTCACATCACGCAACGCATACAGCTTTTTATCGGCCGGTGCCAGATCACCACTTTGCGCAGCAACGACCAAACCTAGCTCGCGGACGGCGCGGCGAAACTCTTCAGCGCTCAGGTTGGCGCGAAACCCGGGAATACTTTCCAGCTTATCAATAGTACCGCCACTAAAGCCAAGCCCGCGACCGCTCATCTTCGCCACCGGCAACCCGACCGCCGCCACCATCGGCACCAACACGAGCGTTGTTTTATCACCGACCCCACCGGTTGAATGCTTATCAACCGTTAGCGGTGCGACATCGTGTAAATCGAGCATGTCGCCGCTACGAGCCATTGCCATCGTCAAATCGGCGGTTTCGCGATCATCCATGCCGCGCAATACTATCGCCATTGCCAAGGCCGCCATCTGATAATCGGGAATCTCGCCGGCAGCGTATCCTTGCACGAGCCACTCAATTTCCGCCGTAGTCAATGCGCGACCATCACGTTTCGCGGCAATAATCTCAACCATCCGCATAATGATCATTCCTTTCCACCGTGCTTACCCGGTGCTTGCGTTTGCACGCAAATCACGGATCGCTTGCGGTAAGAGCGGGAGTAGATCGCCAGCCACAACACCGGCATCACCCAACATCAACCGGGCCTTTGCACCGGCAGCACCATGCAGATAGACACCCAACACTGCTGCATCAAATAGTCCACATCCTTGGGCGATCAGACCGGCAATTGCACCGGCCAACACATCACCCGAACCGGCAGTCGCCAACGCCGGATTAGCACCGTCGTGAATCACAGTACGCCCATCGGGTGCGGCGATCACCGTTGTTGCCCCTTTCAACACCACCGTCTGCCGCCAGCGCTGGGCCGCCTCCGCAGCTACGGCTACGACATCCGGCGGCAATTCCTCCACACCGAGCAACCGACGCATCTCACCAGGATGCGGGGTCAGTACACACCGTTCCAGCGGTAAGCGCTCGAACCAGCCATGAGCACTCGCCAACAAATTGAGGCCATCGGCATCAATGACGGTAGGCGGCAATTCTACCGTGTGGGGCGGTGTATGATCTTCGGTCTCACCTACCGCCACAAACCCAACCCGCGTGCGGCTACGTACCTGATCTAATCCAAATAGGCGCAGCACCAGTGAACGGGTTGCTTCAGCTTGCCCCAGCCCCGGCCCAATTAAGAGAGCTTGATAGCGCGGTAAATCATCGGCTAGTTCTTCAATCGCTGCCGGCCCAATCGCTCCCCAATCACCTTCGGCTACCGGTAACAAGGTTACTTCCGGTGGTAACGAAGCTAGCGCCAACACATTCCGCCCGGTTGCCAAGGTGACTAAGCCGGCCCCAACCCGCTGAGCACCCGCACAAGCTAACACCGCTGCGCCGGGATAGTTTATCGAACCGGCCAGGACCAGTACCTTGCCAAACACTCCTTTGTGCGCATCAGCCGGGCGTGCCGGCAACAGCGAACGAGCCTGTGCACCGGTTAATCGTGTACTCATAGTCAATGCTCCATCTAACGCCCCCAACCCAATCGGTGCAACGACGAGTGTCCCAGCATAGCCACGGCCCGGCCAGAGCAATACCCCGCGTTTGAGCAGACCGGTTGCGACCGTCAGATCGGCCTTAATCGCTACAGTCGCAACCCGACCATCATCGGCAGCAACCCCGCTTGGTATATCGATTGACAGGACGCGCAGATCGGTGCGTCGGGAACGCACCTCATTCACCATAGTAATAATTGCCGCCAGATCGGCTTGTGGTGGGCGCGCGCCGGTCCCCAGCAGTCCATCGATGACCAAGACCGCCGTCTGCAATGCGGCGCTCAGCAGCTTGCCATCGGTATCATCGGCCGCGTGTACTTCACACGGCTGACGTGCGCGACACGCCGACAAATTTGCATCGACTTTTGTACGTCGCCAGCAATAGAGTATGACCTGCGCACCGGCATCGGCCAAATGACGCGCTGCAACTAACGCATCACCACCGTTGTTACCAGGCCCAACCAACACCAACACATCACGACCGACTAACGGTGCAAAATGGTGCAATGCCGCAGTCGCCACCCCGGCACCGGCTCGTTCCATCAACACTGCCCAATCGTCGCCACGAGCTACTGCTGCCTCTTCAGCCGCTCGCATTTGTGCTGCGGTCACGACAAATGGCAAATCCGTTTCCATTCGCTGCTCCCAAACGAAAGCTGATATTGCTCTTGGTTAACAGCTCTCCGGTTTGTCCATCGTACTTATTGTTATAGTAGGTCTGGCGTAGATGACAATTCCCCAATAGTGGGATAAACAACAAATACGGTTACACCCCACTACGATCCGCCCAAGCCACAACACTCGCTATTGCCAACTCATCGGTATGAGACAAACTTACTGCCAACGCACGGATCTGCAAGGCGTTGGCCGTCTGCGCGGCTACCCCGATCAAATGCAATGTAGGACGACCGGCGGCATCACGCACTACCTCAATATCATGTAAGCCGGCACGCGGCCGATGATCCACGGCAAATGCCCCCAAACCCCGCAACCCGATCCCCAACGCCTTGGCGCACGCCTCTTTGGCAGCCCACCGTGCTGCCAACGCCTCATAGCGCATCACCTGAGGGGCAATCTCACAATCGGCTCGTTCGGCAGCGGTATAGACACGGGCCAAAAAACGCTGTCCATAGCGTGTCACCGCCTGCCGGATCCGTCTCACTTCAACCAGATCAACTCCGTGGTACAACATCACACGGCCTACTGCGTTCCGATCAGCGAGACTTCTGCGACCCGCGAGTCATAGTCATGCCCGTTGGCATAGATTTCAACACTGCGCAGATACCGATAATCGGGCAACCAACCCGGATCGCGCAAATCTACCCGAAATTGAGTCCACTTCGACGGCTCAATCCGCACGTAGAAAACACCATCAGCCCGTACCCGTAACGCATCATCACTAACCGCCGTGTAGATACACACTACCCGTTCTTCATCAGGATCGGTTGGGCTGGTCCGACGGGCTACAATCCGAATCATAACCGGACACTCGGTCCCTCGATCACCGGCTGCCGTGAGCGACTGATAATCGACCCGCGCCCACAACGAAAAGACGAGCGACCGGAATTCAGACACATCTACCCCGGTTCCCTGTACGCCTAAGTTTTGCCGAATACTGGTAACAAAGCCGTTTATCTGCCCACCGACACGGTAGAACCATGCCGCAGTACGCCAATCTTCGGGGCGACAAACGAGCGTCTCGTTCGGTGGTCGACAAATCGGTGCAAGCCGAAAGAAGCCTCGTTCGGACAATGGCAAGCTCGGGGTTCCCGACACCTGCCACGTCGTTGCGCGTGTCAGTGTTGGGTCATCGGTGCGCGTCGTATTGTTATACTCTACCTCTGAAAAGCGGGAGAAGCCACCATCGCGGATCAATTCCCACCGTGCCGGCACCGGAAGACCGGGCAAATCGGCCGGATCAATCTCGATCCGCTGACCGGCAGTTAGCCGTACCGCCTGACCGACCACGCCGATCACTGTTGCACTACCGGCCCGCACCGCGACATCGGCTACCAATGCCGGACGGTCGTCAACCCGAATAACCCGCCGTTCGGGCGGAAACATCCCGATGCTGTAACTACCACCGGGCAACAACTCGACGCGCGTATCACCAACGAGCACGGTAAATCGTACCGTTTGAAACGGCTGATCACCGCGCAAGTCGTACCGGATGTAGCCACCTGTCTGTTCGAGGATAATCTGTAACGTTCCACTATGCCAGCGCGTAGTACGGAGTTCGACTAAGCGCAACTCAGCCCCGGCCCAGAGATCGAGCTGGCTACCCTCAAACAAACGTAACGAAGCGACCTGGCCGTATCCGACATTCGGTAATGCACGCAAAACGTCGCCTTCACCTAACTCTTGCTGATCGCGCGTCCCCTGAAAGATCGTGCGTCCGACCGGTTGCCAGACAATACTCTCATTAGAACTTCGCACAATTAACACTGCCCGATGGACATCGGTAACCGTCAGATACCATTGTCTGAGGCTCAGAACGACCATCGTGACAATAGCAAGGAACAGTGCAAAAAAAACAAACAGGGTTAGCCACGCAATTCGCAACGTGCGACGTTGAGCGGTTATGCGATCATGCGAAATTACTGTTGGTGTTCCCATACCTTGTTATTATACTCGAAGCGACTAACAACTCAGCAAAACTGCAATAGGCAGCGCCATCGGCATATACTTGAACATCCGTACTTGACAAAACAAGTGTTCGGAAGTTATAATTGCTCATAAGTTCTAGTTTTGTCTGCCGCAGTCCGCTAGGGCCGCGGCCTACTGAAAGGATAGCGGCCATGCGAAGACGTGAGATGTCTGATCGACAAGCGGAGATTTACCAATACATTGTCGATTTTATCCGCGAGCGTGGCATTTCGCCATCCATCCGAGACATCCAACACGATCTGCACATCTCGTCAACCTCGGTCGTTTCGTATAACCTTAACGTGCTTGAGCGCCTCGGAAAAATTATCCGAAACGACAAGATTTCACGCGGCATCAGCTTGCCGGGCCTCACACCGGCTCGTCTTGACCAGGCCATTGGCCGTGTACCTTTGCTCGGCACTATTACTGCCGGTTCACCATTACCCGATCCCGAAGAGATCGATCTGAACAGTGCCGAGCAGATCGTTATTCCGGCTGATGTTATCCCACCGAACCGACTCAACGGTGTGTATGCAATGAAGGTACGCGGCCAATCGATGATCGATGCCTTAATCGACGACGGTGATATTGTCTTGCTGCGCTGGCAAGAGACCGCTGAGAATGGCCAGATGGTTGCTGCTCGCCTGATTGACGAAAACGCAGTGACGCTAAAGAAGTTCTATCGCGAAGACGATCGGATTCGTCTTCAACCCGCTAATGCGACGATGCCACCAATCTATACCGCGCCCGATAATGTGCAGATTCAGGGCCGTGTGATCGGCGTGCTGCGCAGTTTATTATAGTCTGGTTCATACCCGGCGTGTGCCCACAGTACGGTGTGGCGACGTCTGATAGTCGGCACGTCAAATGAGCCGTGCGGATCCGGTAAGCAGATTAAACTGCTTCGGTAGTTGTATCATTGACTTACAAACCAGGATAAGGCGTTCGACGAGCGGCAGCGAACAACGTACATGAACAATAGGGTTGCCATCTGTTGACAATATTGTACTTTACCGTGGCATTATCTACCCGCGTGAACCGAGACCATCGCCAAACAACGGATCGCGTGGATCGACCAGCACGGTATCGCATCCAACACCGCATAGCGGATGGGCTGGTGCAGCAACCTCCCGGTTCCCGCTGAACAACGGCCAACCGGTAACGTGACTCTGCATCCACCTCCTGCGCGAGCGACCACAACCAGCGTTGCTGTGGATGCACGAGGCTCACGCGCCGACCAGCTAGTAGATGCACGAAGGAAGCTGGAGCGCCCGGCACACACTACCGTGCGTTCACGCAGTCGCACCTGGGGAGCTTGCCCTGCTGCGGAACCGCGTCATGCCGGTCCCCAGCACCCCGTCGGTGAAATAGGTTTGGGCATGGTTTGCGCAACGGTCACGGTACGCCGTGACCCTATCACGACAAAGAAGCTTCACTCCGCAAACCGCGTTCCTCACCAAGCGACGAGCGGTACATACCCCGCTGCGACCCATCTCGCCCCTCGCCAAGCAAGAGTACCTGCCCCGCCGCTGCGAAACACCGCTTCCCTCACCAAACGACGAGTGGTACGTGGGTATGCTGCAAACCTCACCGTCACTCAACGTAGAGTGATGTCAAGGGGTAGCTCAATCACCTCCTAACAACCTACCTTACGGCGACCTCATTGTCGGTGAACACGACAACAGCGTCATAACCCTTAAGCTCAATCACCTCCTAACAACCTACCTTACGGCAACGGTACCGGTTGGTCTGGTACCAACCATAGATCAGGCGGTGGTATAATCCACCACCATTCAATTCTCACCCACATTAAAAGTGCAATCGCACCTACCACCGCTACAAACCCTAAATCGCTCCAACGCGGTCGCCAACGTCGTGCCGGGAGTGCCAAATGCGAACTCAGCCAGAGCAGCATAAATGTCCCTAACCAGTACCCTAACAATGTCGCCCGATAGACCGGCATCAATACCGGCCCTGTATTTGTATGGCGCACAACGCCAACACTAAATTGCGACAGAAACGGTACGACCATAAACGGATCGCTGACGCTAAAAAATGGAATATCAGGCTGGTTGATGATCGGAACAACTGTCGTTACTGCCACAATCGCACTGAGTGGGTTGAGATACAGCAACCATGGCGGTGGGCTTTGCCCCATCGGATTACTAAATTGTGGCCAAATCGTCGCAATCAGCAACGGAACTCCACATAACAGGACCACAACCGCATAGCTTGCAATCGTGGCCGATGCCGTGCGCTTAAATAATGCCGAACAGCATAAGCCGATAGTGCCAAAGAAGAGTGCAGCACTACTTAATAGCACGATAATCCATACCAGTGTGCGTAGATCGACCCCACCAAACATCAACACCGTACTAAAGACTGGGATCGATGCTACAATCAAAAGCAAGAGGTAACTTAACGCACCGACTAACTTCCCAGAGAGCATCTGCCCCGGCTGTAACGGTGTGGCTAGCAGCATATCGTAGGTCAAACGCTCGCGCTCACTACTAATTGCTCCACTGGTTAAAATCGGCGCAACGAGAACGATGAAGAGCATCTCGGTAAAGGCCAGCCCACGAAACAAAGCTTGACCGATATGTGAACTTAACACTACGGTACCATTTCGTGCCTGCAAGATCATGTATTGATAGATACCCAACGCAGTCATGATGAGCAGCAACAAGAAGATGGTCAAAATCAGGTACGGCCGAAACCCGCGCATCCGCGTGCGGGCCTCACGCACCAAGATCGGATTAAGCAATGGCCGACGAATAGATGTCGCCATACGTATTCTCCTATACCTTCATCTCAGCCGTTTGCGTTGTCAACCGCAGGAAGAGTTCTTCGAGATTCTCGCTCCGCGCGCTAAACTCACTGACTGCTACGCCTGCGCCGATCAACTCGGTGAGCAGCACTGCACATTGGATTTCACTCAGTGGTTCGCTAAACTCGACGGTTAAACTTCGCGGATCGGCAGGTGCAGCGCTCACAGTGCGTACCGACGACTGACGTTGGAGGAGTGTCAGGGCCAACCCAACGCTATCGGTACGTGCCACACGGATGCGCGCCCGCGAGCCGGTTGCAAGTTGTTGTTGTACTTCGGCAAGTGGGCCACTGAACACCATTCGCCCATGATCGATAATCCCGATTGCGTCACACACTTCGGCTAGCTCACTGAGAATATGTGAGCTGAGCATGATGGTCTTCCCCATCTCGCGCAGGGTACGCAACAATTCACGCAACTCTACCCGCGCTCGCGGATCTAAACCGCTCGCCGGTTCGTCGAGCAGAAGGATAGGTGGATCATGCACCAACGCATGGGCCAAACAGAGCCGTTGCTGCATACCACGTGACAGGGTCTGCACAAACGCATGACGCTTTTCGCTCAGATCGACTAAATCGAGTAGTTCGTTAACAACCTGGCGCAGACGTGATCCGTGCAACCCATAACAGCGAGCAAAAAAGTCGAGATACTCCCACACCCGGAGATCATCGTAGACGCCGAAGAAATCGGGCATGTAGCCAACCAGACGCTGCGCCGTGCGTGTTGTCAGCCGTTCACCCAGTAAGCGCACCTCACCCTTCGTCGGTTGCAGCAAACCGGCGACAATGCGCAGTGTTGTTGTTTTGCCCGCCCCGTTAGGCCCGATAAATCCGTAAATACAGCCCCGTTCGACCTGCACGCTGAGCCGATCAAGCGCGATGAATTTCTTGTAGCGGTGGGTGAGATCAATCGTCTCGATTGCTAATGTCATGGTAGTCGTCCTTGCACAGTCGGATCGAGGTAGATACAGCTAACTCCCTGCGTTTGATCGCGACTCTGCATCCTCACCCGTAAGACACCATGGCCGCCTAATACCCGTTCCGGTTGCGGAACCTCAACACTACTCATCTGAAAGACCGCCTCGGTAGGTAACAGCACCCAAACACCATCAACCCAATCGTACACCTCGATTTGCCCACTCCAAAACATATCCGCACGCACGTTAATCGTTATACTATCTGGCCGGAGACCGATCAGATCACGGGGTAACGTAAACCGTAACACGACCGGCTCTACGTTAGGAGCAGCACCGAGAACATTACCCGAATAGCACGGACTACTTGCGTTGGTGATACGTTCAAACGTTGCTGCAAAGCCTCCATTGGTCAGGACCACCTCTTCTCCGTCTTCCAAACGCAGGCGAGCCAAACTATGCAGCAACACGATTTGCTGCCTTGTAGCACGACGATCCACCGGCGTGATCATGGTTTCTGGCATCGTGTACCATCCAAATACGAGCGGTTGCTTGCCGCGGATCGCCGTGCCATACCCGTACAGCGCATCCAACACGCGACTCTTCAATTGCAAATCTGTTGGCATCGGTCGCGCCAGTCGTGCCATCGCATCAAACTGCTCACCGTAGATTAAGTAGCTGAGTGAGATGCCATCGTAGGCGTGGGCCGGACGCTCAAGCCGACTAACCCACCGCTCACCAGGGGCAAGCGAACCGAGACGACTGATGAGATCACCGTACACAACAACCACATCCTCAAGAGTTCGCTCTCCCCGGTTGACTACCGTCCCCTGTACCTCATCACCATTGACAATGAGCTGTGCCTCGAGCACATCGATAGGAACGACTCGATCAATTGCAACGGCCCGCAACGACCATTGCGGTATCTCAAGATCCTCTACTACTGTATCAGAAACTCCTTGCAGGTAACGACCATTCGCCGGTACTTCTGAACTCCACGGCCCTTGGACCTGAATGGGGCGTATCAGCACATCATCATCTGTTGAACGCAAACGATAAGTTGACCGATCAGGAGAAAAGACACCTACAAAGCTTCGTTCACGTCCTATCGGTGCAGCATAGGTATTGATCAGCGACAGTTGACTAATAATCACGTCACCGCCACGCAGATTGTAACCAATACCATAGGCAATCACCGCAAACATGAGTGTTACCACCGGAACGACTATCCACCCCAGGGCAAGTCGATCAAGCCGGCGCAGCACTAGATACGTTACCGGACCGACCACCACTACATAACAACCAAGTAAGATAACGATCAGATTGAGTGATGGAAGATCGAATGCCGGCAAGCTCATCAAAGCATTCGCCAGATTCTCTTCGAGAAAGGTAGGATAGAGCTTGGTAATAGATGCCAAATTGGGTGGGACAAATGGTGAAGATGGCAAGAGCACTTGCCACAACGCATGCCATCCCGACCAGTTCACCAATTCCGGTGTCGCAAGATCGAAGCCGAGCACAATGCTCTGACCATCGCCATACCAACGCCCCCATGCCAATCCGTTGGGTAATTTTGGCAACGGTACCATAAATGGTTGATCGACCGTAAAGGTACGCGGTATTAGGCGCAGTGGCCGCAAGGGTAGATCGGCCAAGGGAGACAAGAAACCGTCGAGCGTTACTGGAATGAGATCATCGGATAAGATGGCGAGGGTATGGGCCAAACCGGAATCACCGTTGATCAACAGGGTACCACCGCGTAACACCCATGCTCGCACTGCCTCACGCTGATCAGATTGCAATTCATCTGACGCAACATCGGTAACGATCAAAGCATCGAACGGTGACAGGCCAAGACCATCAGCCGGGATATCACTCGGTGTTAACGGCACCGTCGTAATTCGGGTCCCATCTTCCAACTGGGCCGGTAAACGCGGCTGCTGCGTACCAACTACTCCGATCAATAACCCTTCGCGTACCGATTGGACCTGAGCCGTAGCAGTTGCTACTTCGGTACCGTTGACCAACAACTGTGCCTGAATCCGAGATGGTTGATTATAGAGATAGACGTAAACCGTAACGCCTTTCCGGCTACCACCGGGAAGATCAAGGATAGTACTAAAAAAAGGGCCACCGGTCGGGCCGATGACAATCTCTGCTGTTCGATCGACACCCTCATTTGCTACTTCAACTTCGACCGGTAACCAAGTTCCGGGGTGGAAGAATCCTTGAAATGCCGGTCGTACCGTTAGCCTCACGTCGGTGTTCTGAGCAGCTACCGGTGCAAACTGTCCGACAACCGCTATTGTGAGCACGACGAGAACCATTAGCCAACGCCACGCCTGCTTTACACCCATACGATTATGCCTTTCCCATCACCTGTCAGGCGGCTACTCTAGAGAAAGACGGTACCGGCAGACAAAAAGTTCCGTTACAACACAACCGCGCCTACCCGCAACAGGGAGGCGCGGAGGAACAAGCTGCGGTACAATAAGCAGTGCTTAGCGGTACCAACGGCGCGGCTGAACACGATCGCGGACCCGAACCCGTATCGCTTCGGGCTGCACCTGACGCAGCGATAGCCATACTCCACCGGCAATGACGATCATTGCCGCCAGTAGAATGAGTGTCATCATACGCAAATCCTTTCCGCTGCGAAGAGGTCAGCACCCGCTGAGCAAGTGCATAGTTTCAGTAGTGAGTAGTATAACGAAAAATTGTTACCGAGTCCATACCATTTGATGGATTTTTAGTGACTTTTCATTTTGTGTACCGAGGATGCATCATGCTCGATCCCAATGCAATCCGGGCTGGGTTACCACCGAGTACTACTGTACCGGTAACCATTTACTGTTATGACCAAGTCGGTTCGACAATGGATCTGGCCCGCACTGCCATTGCCACCCTTCCACCAAATGCGTTGCCGGTCTTAGTCGTCGCCGAAGAACAGACGGCCGGTCGCGGCCGACTTGGCCGGCGCTGGGTCGCACCACCGGGCAGTGCATTACTCTTCTCACTCGGTTTACAACCACCGGCCGCTGCCACGAGTACCCCAACGGCCTTGATCTGGCTCGCAGCAGTAGCGTTGCTCGAAACGATTGAAGCCGAAACATCGCTTACTGTCGGCTTAAAATGGCCAAACGATGTATTGGTCAACACGTCGGCCGGCTGGGCCAAGACGGCCGGTATCTTGCTTGAAGGTGGCTGGGATGAAGGCCAATTGGTCTGGGCAATCATCGGTTGCGGAATTAATATCAGCGCCGCGCCTGATCCGCAGACAACGCTTTATCCGACAACCGCGCTGACCCTAGCCGGCGCTCCCAACGTTGACCGTCTACGTTTTTTACAAGCTCTTTTGCGCCGTTACGATTTCTGGATGCAAAGACTGTACGCCGGTGATGGTGATAGCCTATGGTCGACATGGCGTAACCATCTGCTTACGCTTGGGCAGAATGTAACTATCAACACTGGCTATAGTGTGATTCACGGTGAAGCTATCGATGTTGATCGGCAAGGTACGCTGATCGTCCGTGCGCCGCACGGGATCATCCACCGGGTTGAAAGTGGTGATGTCGGATTGGTAAGTTAGATCAACGTAATTATCTGACTTCATTTGCACACATCAGTCATTTTTCAGTCGCACATCATTGTGACAAGAGTTCACGAGGTTCGCTCGATATGGTATAGTAACACTCGGTGTAAAAGATGACAGTTCAGATACCGTTTCGATCCTCGTCTGATCAAGGTGGACGGCAACAATACAACCTCCGATCACAATGTTGCGTCAGTTCACCGAAGTGAACGGTACCTGATTGCGGAGCAGGAGGATATGTTAGCATTGCATAGGCGCATTCTGATCGGCGCCGCTACCGTCATAAGCGTTATTGTCGTAGCCACGTTGCTACGCATTGGCTTTGAATGGAGTCAGGCGCTGGCCGACATCGATGCAATGATTGTTACACCAGTGGCATTGCCAACTGAGGTTGTGCTCCCGACTGCACAACCAATCACGTCACCAGAAGAACTATATGGTCCCCCACCTCCTCCGAGCACCCAGCCAACGACACTCCCAACTACCCAGATCGATCCGCCATCGGCCACCGCTACGGCAGAAGCTCTGCAGCTCAGTCGGCCTGAACTCAATATTCTGTTGTTGGGCACTGATGCACGACCGGATGATACCGGACCTACTCGTACCGACGCCATCGTTTTGGTGCATATCACGCGCGATACCGGTCGAGTAAGTATGCTTTCGATTCCGCGCGATCTGTGGGTTAGTTATCCAACCGGTGGCGAAGGGCGGATTAATGCCGCTTACGCGATTGGTGAACATCGCTTTGGGCCGGGAGGAGGTGCAGCGCTTGCAAAATCGACGGTTAGCAAACTCCTCGGTATTCCAGTCGATAATTTTATCTTGATCAACTTTGATGGGTTCAAAAAGATCATTGATATCATCGGTGGTATTGAAATTGATGTACCACGACCGATTTACGACCCGGCTTACCCCACCGAAGATTACGGCACAATTGAGGTGTCATTTGATGCCGGTCGTCAATGGATGGATAGTGAGCGCGCACTGATCTACGCCCGGACACGCCACGCCGACAGCGATTTTGGTCGTAACCAACGCCAGCAACAGGTATTAATGGCAATCTTTCAGCGGATCCGTGACCGCGGACTCTTGCAACAGGTGACCAGCATCGACGATTATACCGGGGCGTTACGCGGTTATGTCCTTACCGACCTCAACCGACGCACGATGCTCGAACTCGTCAGTTTTGCCCGCACCGTCAGCGAAGCGAATATCTTGCGCTATGCCATTGACTCATCGTCGATTGTTGAGCTTGGTGGTGGGGCAACGTTCCGTGTCCAACCACAGGCGCTTAAGCGGATTGTTGCTCAGTTTACCGGTGAGGCTGTCTCAACGGCGGGCGGAGAGTAGTATCTGTGACAGAAACTTCTTCCTCCACCGGTAGTATCTTTCGTAGCATCGCACTGGCAGCACTACTCATTAGTCTGGGAAATATCGCCAGCCGTGTGCTGGGGCTGATTCGTGAACCGATCATTGCCGCATACTTTAGCCGTGGATTGGCTGTCGATGCGTTTACACTCGCGTGGACACTCCCCAACGCACTGTACGAGCTACTGATTAGTGGTGCAGTAAGTGCAGCATTGGTGCCGGTCTTCAGTGAGTATGCCGAACGTGACCGCACTGAATTCTGGTACGTTGTCTCGACAGTGGTCACGTTGGCCTTTACTATGCTGACCATTGCCAGCGCGCTGCTGGCCTGGCAAGCACCACTCGCCATCACCTTGCTTTCACGTCCTGCCGAATCTGCGTTGCAAGCCGAAGCGATTGCACTTGTCGGCTGGCTCGTGCCGGCTGTCACGCTGATGGGTATTTCCGGCGTTGTTACGGCTGTTTTACACGCACAACGTCGCTTCTTATTACCGGCTTTTGTCGCTGCTGCTTTTAACGCCGGCATGATCGTAGGAATCATCGTTTTTGCTCCCTACATTGGCATCAAGAGCCTTGCCGCTGGAACACTGCTCGGTGCCTGCGCCCAACTGGCCATTCAGTTACCGGGATTGCGTGATGCCCAATTCCGCCCCCGGTTTGATATAAGCCATCCGGCGGTACGCCGTATCTTGCGTCTCTACGCCCCTGTCACATTGGGAATCGGCTTCTCGCTGATTGGTGTCACCATCGACCGTTGGCTGGCCTCCGGTTTTCCGGCTGCCCTATCGACAATGCGCTTTGCGACGACACTGATCCAGTTCCCATTAGGTCTCGTCGCCTCGGCAGTAGCATTTGCTGTATTACCAACCCTCTCCCGCCAAAGTGCTATTGGTGATGAAGCGGCATTCCGATCAACCCTGGCGATGGGCCTCAAAATAGTGCTCTTGCTCATTTTACCGGCAACAACCGGTTTGGCGGCGCTAAGTTTACCGATCACGGCTACCCTCTTCGAGCGCGGTGCGTTTAGCACTGAGGATACTGCGATTACGGCATTGGCGCTGCTCTACTATCTACCCGGCTTACCGGCAGCAGCCATCGACCAAATACTGCTGTTTGCTTTTTATGCACGCAAGAATACGCTGACACCCAACTTGATTCAGGGTGCAGCCGTTCTGGGTTATGTCGCCGTGGCCATTCCATTGGCTGAATGGACGTCACTAGGCTTTTTGGGCTTGGTCTTGGGGAATTCAGCGCAATGGATCGGTCATGCGATCATCACTGCTTGGCTTTTGCAACGTTCGCTACCACTGAACGGATTACGCCTCGGCGAGGCAACGCTGAAAGGATTGTTGGCAAGTACGCTAATGACCTTAGCGGTTAGCGGTATCGTAGCCTTCGGGAGTAGTTGGTCACCGCTCGTGCAGGTGGTAGTGGCCGGAAGTATCGGTGTCGTCCTCTACACCTTACTCGCTATCGCTTTACGCCTCGAAGCGGCGACCTTTTTAGCAAACGTGATCCGAATGCGTTTACGGCGGGTGTAAAGTAAGGCTACATTACCCGTACAACCGTCGCTCAAGGGCTTGCATTCGCTCAGTGAACAAGGAGAGGAAGCGTGGCGTATCAAAGGCCACCACCGCACGTGCATTCGGACGACGGCCATCGCTCAGCATAAAATCCGCGACGGTAAACCCCATCGTTAATGGGCTACATGTCTCAACCGTGACAAACACATCAGCATACGTTGCTAAATCAGGGTAGAACACGAGCGCCAACGCTGCCGGATCGTTGATGGCACAGCCGTCGTACCCAAAATACCGCCGGTGAAACTCGATGTAGAAGCGAGTCGCGTCGGCAATAAATTGGCCGATGGGCTTACCAGCAGCCGCCAACCGCTGCACTTCGTTTTCGTGCAACCGCACAAGCCGGGTAACATCCCAAGGCATAATTATCAAGGGAACCTCTGCCGAAAAGACGATCTGCGCCGCATGGGGGTCGGCGAAAACGTTGAACTCGGCCCGCGGCGTCACATTACCATCGGCACGTAAGGCACCACCCATCATCACAATCTCGCGTAGCGCACCGGCCAGACGCGGCTCTTTCCGGAGCGCCAGCGCAACGTTGGTGAGTGGTCCCACCGCCACGAGGGTTACATCACTGGGTGCCGCCAAGACAGTGTCGATAATAAAATCCACCGCGTGCCCAGACGCCGGCTGGATGGTGGCTGCCGGCAAGTGGGCATAGCCAAGCCCACGCTGACCGTGCGTGTCGTGAGCGGTGGTCAGCGGGCGCAACAATGGCCGGTCACAACCGGCAAAGAGCGGCACATGGTGGCCGCCGCCCAATTCCAGTACGGCCAACCCATTGGCAACGGCCTCGGCCAGCGTGCAGTTGCCGTGAACCACACTGAGACCGATGAGTTCGATTTCGGGGGATGCGAGGGCAAGCAAGATCGCGAGCGCGTCATCAATCCCGGGGTCAGTATCGAGGATGATCCGGCGTACAGTGGAACTCATACGATTGCCTCACATGAAACAAATCATACCTTGCAAACGTTGATCACTATAGCATATTTTGTCAGGGAACTTAGATAGATTATTTAGAATTTCTAAATAATTTTCTGCAAGGCAGTTGCAACGTGCAATTGACGCCTCGCCGGTAACATGCCATAATGAAGCCAGAAAGCCTCAGGCAGAGGAGCTAGCATGCGTGCCTATCTCGACATTGAAACTACATATAGCGGCACGATCAGCGTCATCGGGATTTACCGACATGATCGCGGTACGATCCAATTGATCAACGGTGGAATCTACGATCTTACACTGTACGATGCGCTTGAAGGCATCTCAACAATTGTCACATTTAACGGCAGCAGCTTTGATTTACCGACGATCAAACGTCAATTGAATATCGATTTGAAAGCAGAATTTGACCATCGTGATCTATTATACGAATGCCGTCGGCGAGGGCTACACGGCGGGCTAAAAGGAGTTGAAGATCGCCTCGGCATTACACGCGCATCTGCCGGTCTTAGTGGGCGCGATGCACCTCAGCTCTGGGCACGGTATGAGCAGTACGGTGATCACACTGCATTGCAAACACTTCTTACGTACAATCGTGATGATGTGGTCAACTTGGCAGTGCTTGAAGCTCACCTCGATGCACTCCCGCTTCCGACGGCTAATCCGGCTCGGAAAGTGATCATCGAATGAACATAATACTTTGATCTGATGATGATGTAACCATGCAACCACAACTCCTTGACGGTCGCTATCAAATCGAACAACTGCTGGGTGAAGGTGGAATGGCTCGGGTCTACTTGGGCCGTGATCTCCGCCTCCAACGCCCAGTTGCGATTAAAATCCCACACCCGCACCTAATGACCGATCCAGATTTCTTGGCCCGGTTTCGGCATGAAGCCCACGCTGCGGCAATGGTCAGCCATCCCAATTTAGTGGACATCTACGATGTCGGTCAGGACGGTGATCGACATTATATTGTGATGGAATACGTTGCCGGCGTTACGCTGAAGCAGTTGATCAACCGGGAAGCACCGTTTGCTGTTCCACGCGCCGTTCGCATCGGCGAACAGATCGCACGTGGCTTGCACGCTGCCCACCGTGCCGGTCTGATTCACCGCGATATTAAGCCACAAAATATTATCGTCACTGATGACGGGCAAGTACGGATCACCGATTTCGGCGTCGCTAAAAGTCATTTATCGACGGCAATGACCGAAACCGGGATTACGTTGGGTACGGCCGACTACATTGCACCTGAGCAAGCCCAAGGACGCCCGGCAACTCCACAATCGGACATTTATGCGGTTGGCATCGTGCTGTACGAAATGCTTACCGGCCGGCTACCGTTCACCGGTGATAACCCGGTTGCTGTGGTGATGAAGCACATCAGCGAGCCTCCCCCACCACCGCGGCGTTATAATCCACGCATCCCGGCGGCACTCGAAGCGATTATTCTGCGGGCACTCGCCAAAGATCCGACCCAACGCCAACGCACGGCTCTGGAGCTGGCCGAGGAATTGCATAACTACGAACAACTGGTCACCCAAGTCACCGTTGTCAGTCCGCAACTCGAACCATCACCGGCTCGCCCACCCAATCCCAACCCACCGCGTTCGGCGCAAATTACCGCCAGTCGTCCGACGGCTATTCCCAGCCCTCGTCAAGCTGCGGTACGCAATTCTCGGCAAGAAGGTTTGGGATGCGGTGCATTTTTCGTCGGCATGTTGATGCTCGTTGGAATACTGGCCGTCGTTTTCCTGATCAGCACCGGGGTTTTTAACAATCTGTTTGTAAACAACCCAATACGTCCCTCAACAACTCTATCGCCTGGTGGTCAAAGCACGAACAGTGACCCCACACCTACCCTTGTTACGACAACAACTGTGCCAGAACTCGTGGGGCTAAGTGACGGTGAAGCACGTGAACGGTTACAGCAAAATCGGCTTCTCCCTGCGCCAAGCAGCGAACACAATCGCGATGTACCGCAGGGAATTGTCATTACGCAAACCATACCCCCCGGCACCATTGTCGAAGTCAACAGCCCGGTATCGTACACCGTTAGTTTAGGGCCATTGCTAGTGGAAGTACCGAATGTGACCGGAACCCGCGAAGATATTGCCGCTAACCAATTGCAAGCCGCCGGCTTTGCCGTGGAGATTGTCAAGGAACCACATCCAACGATTGATACCGATTTCGTCATCAGGCAATCACCGAGTGCTACGCTGCGTATTCCGCAGGGTGATCGAGTAACGATCTACGTCAGCTTAGGCGATGTCGTGCGCTTTCCCGATGTCATCGGTCGCAGCCGTGCAGAGGCAGAAGCCATTTTAGCCAATACGCCGGGGGTCATCCTCGTATTTATTGATGTGCAAGGACGTGATCGTATTCCCGATTTTGACCGCTATGCGCCGAATCAAGTTGTGAGCGCCGCACGCGAAGCCGGGAATAGTTATGTTGGTCTCAACAACGGTGATTACATTCCGCGCGGTAGTCGGATCGTCCTAGGGGTGAGAGCAGAGGAATAAGAATGAGCGTATGTTTTGCTTAAACTATGATGCGGGTGGCAATCGTACCACCCGCAATTATATTGCACCGATTCCCGCTACTAAGCGTGGTCGGCAATAGTCATCGTCTGAGAACGGAGCCGCTCAGCTTCTTCCAACAATCGCTGACGTTCACTCACGCTCAGCGCCCGATCGGCGAAGCGGCGCCACTCTTCATTCGTAGCCCACGCCCACAAACCTGCTTCGGTCTTGATCCAGCGTGGAGCTTTGGGGGTTGTATGGTGGTTGGTATGGATCATTCGTTACGTACCTCCTTATATTTCAAAATTGACTGTACCTCTTCATCATATAGATGCCGGTAACAAGGCTACAGTAACCAATACGCCTTGCGATCGGCTGAATATCTCATCGTTTACAGCTAACAAGCTACTCATCGTGTCGGCAATGAAGCATCTTCAAAGATTCGACCATTGCGTAATTGCAACACCCGATCGGCAACCCCGATCATCTCGCGACTGTGGGTCACCATCACGAGTGTTTTCCCCACTTGGCGAGTAAGCCGGTCGAGCAGATCGAGCACGTGCGCACCCGTGTCGCTATCCAGATTGCCGGTCGGTTCGTCGGCTAACACGAGATCGGGATTATGGACGAGCGCCCGAGCGATTGCCACCCGCTGCTGTTCACCACCGCTCAAACGGTCAGGGTAGGTATGAGCGCGATTTGCCAATCCAACTGCATCGAGCATAGCTAAAGCTGTTGACCGCGCTGCCGCACCGCGTTGACCGTTCAACTCCAGCGGTAACAGAACATTTTCCAGTGCAGTCAGCGTGGGGGCAAGGTTGTAGAATTGAAACACGAACCCGATGGAATGACGGCGAAACAGCGTTCGTTCACGTTCACTAAGCTGATCGAGCCGCTGACCGGCTACCCAGATCGTCCCCGATGTGGGGGTATCGATCCCGCTCACCAGATTCAGCAGGGTGCTCTTCCCACTACCACTCTTGCCGAGCAGCACAACGAACTCACCGGCAGTGACCGTGATCGTGATGTCGTGCAGTACCGTGCGCTGCACATCGCCCTCGGTATAGGTTTTCGTAACCCGATCACACCGGATGACAGTTTTGTCAAGCATTTGCATTATATATAGAAACCATTTGCACAGATATATTTGTATTATACGGCATGTTGTCTAGAACTGGCAATGGTCTCCAGCCACACAACACTGACGCCAAGAGGAGGTGCATCAGTGTTGCGCAACTCGCTCTTGGCATCAGTCAGACGGGTTAGAATAGAACACGCACCGACTCAACGATGATCCGGTCAGGCGTATTCCAGCCATCCGTAGCGATCAGGCTGCTCACCCTGAACAATTCCAAAGAAGGCTGCCTGGACTGCGGCAGTAATCGGCCCACGCCGGCCTATACCGATTGGGATGCGATCAACCGAACGGATCGGTGTGATCTCGGCTGCTGTCCCGGTGAAGAAGAGTTCGTCGGCCAGATAGAGCATCTCGCGTGGCAGTATCTGTTCACGCACTTCGATTCCCAGATCGCGCAAGAGGGTCATCACCGTATCGCGGGTGATACCGCTCAGGATGGAAGAGGTGAGCGGTGGGGTATAAACGATACCGTTACGCACCAGAAACAGATTCTCACCACTACCCTCGCTCACATGACCATCAGCATCAAGGGCAATACCCTCAGCGTAACCGTTCGTCAACGCTTCCATTTTGATCAGCTGTGAGTTCATGTAATTGCCACCCGCCTTCGCTAAGGCCGGCATCGTATTTGGGGCAAAGCGGTTCCATGATGAAATGCAGACATCGACCCCCTGTTCCATTGCTTCAGCACCGAGATATTTTCCCCATTCAATCGTAGCGATGGCAACCTCAACCGGATTGTTCAGCGGATTTACACCAATCTCGCCATAACCCCGGAAGACGACGGGCCGGATGTAGCCAGAACGTAAACGATTAGCGCGTACCGTTTCCTTTACTGCTGCAACCAACTGGTCGAGCGTATAGGGGATAGTAGTGCGATAGATCTTGGCCGAATCGATCAGCCGCTGCATATGAGGGGTAAGACGGAAAATGGCCGGTCCCTGCGGCGTCTCATAACAGCGAATACCCTCAAAAAAGCTGGTGCCGTAATGGATGACATGCGCCATAACGTGAACGGTTGCTTTATCCCATTCCACCAGCTCACCGTTGAACCAGATGTAATCCATTTTTTGGATCGGCATTGATCATCTCCTTTATTGCGAGCATGCACAACCGGGTGTCCAATCCAGGGAACACACAACCAGGCGTTCCTACGGGTTGATGGTCATACTTTGCCAACGAGCCAATATCTCACGTGCGGCGCGGGCCGCTTGAGCACGATGACTAATCTGATTTTTTCGTTCGATACTCAGCTCTGCTAAAGTTGCATCTTCATCGAGAATGTAAAAGAGAGGGTCATATCCAAACCCACCACTACCCCGAGGAGTGAATTCGATAACTCCGGGGAGAACACCTTCGACCAACTCGGTGGGATGATCGGGATGAGCGATAGCGATCACACAGACGAAACGTGCTATGCGCTGGTGCCACGGTATATCGCGCATTTGATCGAGCAGATACTGCAACTGCGCTGCACCTGTTACTCCACCGTAACGGGCTGAATGGACACCCGGCGCACCACCTAGTGCCGCTACCTCTAGTCCGCTATCATCAGCGAGTGTCGGTAAGCCACTTAACGCTCGGTAACCCTCGGCTTTCAGCCGTGCATTCTCAGCAAATGTCTGCCCGGTCTCCTCAATCACAGTAGTAATACCGATATCGTTCAAGGAGTAGAGCCGCAAGTTGAGATCGGCAAAGATCGCAGCAAACTCGCGTAGTTTTCCCGGATTGTGGGTAGCGATTAACAATTCACGCATGATGCAAAGATTAATTACCCGATTGTACAGTTGACAATAGTCTATGCGCCATTGTACACGAATGAGAGAAGTTGAGCAAACACTGACACCTGCACGAGCGGTTAATTACTCGTGGTACAATTAAGACAAATGCGCATCGCAGCGATGTCACATAGGGTAGAAATGAAAGATTTTTCTCAATCAATTGAACGCACCACCCCACTGAGTATCCAGTCACTCCGCGCGCTGTTGCGGACAATGCGTCCACGGCAGTGGATCAAGAATATCTTTGTCTTCGCCGCAATTGCCTTTTCGGAAGAACGACTGTGGTATACCGAACCGATACAGCTCTTGCGAGTTATCGGTGCGTTCATCGCGTTTTGTATGGCGGCGAGCGCGATTTATCTGATTAACGATCTTGTCGATATCGAAAAAGATCGCGCTCATCCGAAAAAGCGTTACCGTCCGCTCGCCGCCGGCCTACTTAGTCCGACACTCGCCACGATAACTGCCATTGTTTTGATTATTACCGTCTTTCCCTTTGCCGTCTGGCTTGACAATGATCTCGATTTTGCTCTTATACTAGGCATCTATGTGATTGTGCAGGGTTTTCTTTATAGTTTCTGGCTGAAAAATATCGTCATTTTCGATATCTTAATTATTGCCGCCGGATTTATTTTACGAGCGATTGCCGGTGCTGCGGTTATCGATATTATCATCACCCCGTGGCTGATCGTTTGTATGGGGCTACTTGCCCTGTTTCTCGGTATTGGTAAACGTCGTCACGAATTAAAGTTACTCGAAGATGGGGCCGGCAATCATCGGCGCATTCTTGACGAGTATTCGATCCCGTTGCTCGATCAGATGCAGGCAATCGTTACAGCGAGCATCGTGATGGCGTACAGTATGACAGCCTTTTCGGCACCCGTTGCCCCAAAAGAGCCGTTTCCGATGCTCATGATCACCATCCCATTCGTGGTCTATGCGATCTTTCGCTACCTGTATTTGATCTATCAGCGCGACGGCGGTGGCACCCCCGAAGATCTGGTGTTGCAAGATCGTCCGTTAGCGTTGAGTATCGTGTTGTGGGGTATAACCGTATTAGGGGTATTGATCATCTTTCCGTCGTAAACGCTGTGTATACCTTCGTCAAATTCGGTGGTTCGGTTATTACCGATAAAACCGGTCGTGAATCAGCCGATCTCGCTGTAATCGAGGCATTGGCCGGTGCAGTTGCCGCAGCACGCGCTGCCGATCCAACCCTAGCCATCGTGCTCGGTCACGGGAGCGGTTCGTTTGGTCATCACTACGCCGCGCGCTATGGTGTCCATCTTGGTACACCGATTGATGCTGACCATACCGGGTTCGCGCTGACTGCTGCCGCTGCCCTGCGTCTCAACCGGATTGTGGTTGATGCACTGCTGACAGCCGGTGTACCGGCTGTCTGTTTGCAACCATCGGCCTCCCTGAGCAGTGCCCACGGCCAAATTACCCACTGGGAGATCGGACCTATTAGTGCCGCATTGCAACGTCGCTTGGTACCCGTGATCCACGGTGATGTCGCCTTTGATACCGTGCAAGGCACCGCGATTATCTCAACCGAGGCACTATTACGTTTTCTCGCCCTTCATAGCCCGATTCGCCCACGACGGATCATTCTCGTCGGCGAAGCAGCAGTCTATACCGCCGATCCACATCGTGATCCGACAGCCCAACCAATCCCGCTGATCGACCACACCAATATCGCACAGGTGTTACACGGCGCCGGCGCCTCGCGTGCTGCGGATGTCACCGGCGGGATGCGGAGTAAACTCGAATTGATGTGGCAGTTGGTCGAGACCCTTCCCGATCTTGAAGTGCGTCTGATTGGGCCAGACCCGTCACTCCTGACGGCAGCGCTGCTCGGCCAACCGTTAACAAACGGTACGCTCATCAAGCAATGATTACACCTGACCGTCAGATTCGGCAACGCAGCAGCGCGTGGGCGCGACTTGAAGCGCTACTTGATCAAGCGCATCAAAGCATTGTCCAATTACCGGCGGAGGAACTACGCGAATTGGGTGAGTTGTACCGCCAAGTCTGTACCGAGCGATTGCACGCCGCGACTTCCCTGATCATCCACAGACTGTGTATCTCAACCAGCTCGTTGCCCGCGCCCACGGTACTATCTATCGCTACAGTTTCAACGAGCCAAACCGGATTTTTACGTTCTTTCGCACGACCTTACCGCGCACGTTTCGCGCAACTTGGCTGATGACGCTCACCGCAGCCTTGGTCTTTCTGTTACCGGCAATCATTGCGTTTATCGCCGCATTTCGCGATCCGACCTTGGGTGAATCGTTTGTTCCCGGAATCGACGGTATTGTCTCCCAGATTCAAAACGGTGAAGAGTGGTGGTTACGGATTAACGAAGGGCCTGCTGCTGCTTCAGCCGAGATCATGACGAATGTTGCTATCCGCGCGTTTGCCGGTGGGATAACCTTTGGTATCTACACCTTCTATATTCTGTTGACAAACGGCTTGTTGTTGGGTACTGTTGCCGGGATTGCTCAACGCTTCGCCTTCGCCGATAATTTGTGGAGTTTTGTCATCGGCCATCTTGCGCTCGAACTCAGTGCCATTTTTATCGCCGGTGGCGCCGGTTTGCAACTTGCGTGGGCTATCTTACGTCCGGGACGGGAACACTCAGCCGGCGGAATGCGCTGATGATCGCCAGGCGCCGCGCCATTATTCTCGTGATCAGCTGTGCCGTGATATTAGTTACGGCAGGGCTGATCGAAGCATTTATCTCACCAACCGATCTGCCGTTTTTGCTCAAACTTATCCTTTCCCTTGGTTCAGGTGGGTTACTTTATACGTATTTATTCCTAAGCGGGCATGAAGTTTGAGACGGTTCACCCCCTTCAGCGCCAGATCAGCCGAATTGACGTAACGATAAGTGTTCCACCATCGCCAATACCTACCGGATCGAAGCGTAAACCACCGACCCGATCGAGCCGTTCTGCTAATCCTGTCAAATCAATCCGATACGTTGCCATTTCCGACCCACGATCAAGCGTAAAATGCACCGAGAGTTCTTCACTCGTCTGACCTGCCGGATCGAGTAAGAAGAGCTGGGCATCACGAGCCGTCGTCGTGGTGGCGATGCGAACCTCTAGTGCTGTCACTCGGTCAAGCGTGAACGACACCGGTGGGCTGAGCAAAGCTGGATCGATGGCCGGTGTCATCTGCCAACCGGTTGTAATTATCGTTTCAGTCGTAACTCCGGTTGCATGCCATCCCCAACGTCCATTACGAAAATCCCAGCCCTCACCGACAGCGAGCGCCGTTGCACTTGGGATCATCCGATAGGTAGGAAGATCATCGGCCAATCCCAACGGACGCAACATTGTCTCGAACGGCGTGTAACAAGCTGATACCGTTTCGGCAGCCAAACCGAACCGCTCGGCAGGGGTAGGCGGCTGGTCGGGTGGCGCCGGCAAGGGCAGTCGCGCGTCATCGGCAATGAACACTGCGTAGCCACTCATTAAGGCTGTGTCGATCCGTCGGCGAATAAGTTGGCAAGCAACAGACCAATTACCGCCGCCAGCAGTCATTGCTTGATTCAGACTGTAAACGGTATCACGCTGCCAGTAGTGCGGTAAATACAGTTCGAGCACTCCATCGGGAACAATCAGCAGATCGCCGGGATTACTGGCATCAACCAAAGATGCCGCAATTCTACGCTGGAGGTCGCGTGTCGGATCTCCACGCTCTTTAATTGCCGGCAGATTCAGGCTCAAGAGCACGACTGCGATCAGTAAACCGATCACCCCGGCTCCACCGGTGTGCAGCCGCTCAAGCGGATGATCAACGGACAATGCTGCACTCAACAGCACTGCCAGCGGTGGTAAACTAGCAATCCAAAACTCGATATTGTCCGGTTCCCACCAGAGAAAAAACAGGCCATACACCACTAACCAACTCACGACACCAACCAGTAACGGGAAGGGCAGCCGAGCAATTCCTCGCCAACCGGTTAGTAACACGGTGAGGGCAATCAACCCCACCCAACCGCCACCATTCATCGCCAGCGTTTCACGCCAGCCCTTAGCAAAGCCGGCCAGCTTAGACGCATCAATCGCCCCTCCCCAGAAACCGGTGCGGGCATAGCCTGTCAACCACAACCACACATCTTGCCAACGGCGCATCCCACTCACGCCAAAGGCGACCCAAAGGTACGCCCCACCAACTAGAAGTCCCAATGGGAGCAGATAAGCGATTGCAAAGCGCAAGCGGGTACGAAGATCGGAAACCGTTAATCCAATGGTTAACAGTACCGGTACGACCAACAAGACGTTAGTTTGATGAGCCAATACGGCAATCCCGTTGATCAGCCCCAACCAGCATGCCGTCTGCCAGCGCGGTGTCCGTACCAATTGGACCAACAAGATCAACGCAACGATCAGGGCCACAGTAGCAAGCGTATAGACCTCAACCTCGACAGCGTAGTACCAATAGGCATAGCTCGAGCCAACGCTTAGTGCTGCCACCAGCGCCGGTACCGTCGTACCAGTCACGACACGACAGAGGACGAACACTGCAACCACACCGACAACACCGACCAGCGCGTTGGTAGCTTGCAGCCACAATTCGGCGCTACCCTGCCATCCCAAACCAATGGCAACGGCTCGGATTGTAGCTCCTAACGGACCGTAGAGGAGATGATGAGGATGGAACAATTCCGGCCACGGCTTACGGTCAACATCGAGAATGTACGAAAGCGCATCATACGTATGGACACCGGTGAGGGTTGTCAGATACAACACAACAAAAGCGACGCCGAGCACCGGCGTCAGCCAAATCCAATCAACACGATGCTGTCTCATCTTCAAACAACGCTTATTATGTTGTCGGCTGAATAACGATCTGATCACCGAGCGCCGTCTGGGTTGTCGCGATCACACCAACCGGAAGTTCGAGCACATACCGTGCGTGGCGATGACCGGCGTAGAGGCGCCATGGTGGTAATGATGGATACAGTGCCACCACATTGCCATGACAGTCAACAAAGATCGCATCAATCGGGAACTGCATAAACAGCATATGAATACTGTTACAAGGCTCGATCAACAGACCGCCGCCTTCCGGTAATGAGGTGCGACCCAACAAACCGCGGCCACGAGAAAAAAAGGTACGCGCCACCTCGCAGTGCGACGCGAGGACAGCGCGCCGAGTCTGGTTTACAACTCGAACCTTCACACTCAATTACCCATGCCACTATTCATCACCCCCAATGCCGACATAATCCGAGGCACTGCGGGGCCGAGAATGACAACAAACAGCGCCGGGAAGATCAAGAAGACCATCGGAATCAACATCTTAACCGGTGCCTTTTGGGCAGCCTCTTCAGCGCGTTGGCGGCGGCGAGTACGCAATTGATCGGACTGAATGCGCAAGATCTTTGACATCGAGACACCCAACTGATCGGCCTGGATCACTGCTGAAACGAACGTCTGCACATCTTCGACACCGGTACGGACTGCCATATCGCGTAATGCCTCACGGCGAGTACGGCCAAGCCGGATATCTTGCAGCACACGCTGAAACTCGTGCGACAATTCGTTGTCCCACTTTTGGGCCACACGTTGCAGTGCTAAATCGAACGCGAGACCTGCTTCAACACTAATACAGAGCAGATCAAGCGCATCAGGGAGCGCTTTAAGAATATTCTTCTTGCGCTCTTTAATCTTACGATCAAGCCAGATACCAGGCAGAATATAGCCGATCATAAATACAATTGCCACACCGGCCAGAGCCTGGATAAACGGCAAGCGACCTATCACCAGGAGACTGATGACAAACGCCAACGTAATAGCCAGCGCCATTCGTAACCCAATGAACATATTGGGTGAAATATTACCGGGATTACCGGCCATTTGCAGATTCGCCCGCAAGCGCTCCTGATTTTGCTTGAGTCCAAAGCGACCTAAATAACTCAACAACGCGCGAAACATTGGAACAAGCACACGCTCGCGGAACGGCTGCTGCAATTCCAACTCTTCGAGCGACAATGAAACATCGGTATATTGATCGAGACGCTCACTAATTGCACGCGACTGATTCATCTGCCTAACGGCGATGATAATCAGTGCAGCTCCTATCACTAAAACACCGGTGAGAACTAAGATATCCATCATCGCTGCACCTCACACTTCGATATCGATAATCTTCTGAATAGCAAAATAGCCTAATGCGATCATAAACAGCGACGTTACCGGCATGCAACACCACGCTTGGGGTGGCAGCCCAAATGTAAAAAGAGGAGCCATATATTCAGGATTAACAACAGTAATAAACGCAGCTAGACCGATTGGAAGACCAGTAATAATCCACGATGAAATACGACCTTGGGCAGTCAGCGTTGAAATTTCACCTTTGATTCGCACGCGCTCACGAATGGTATGACCGATGGTATCGAGTACTTGTGCCAGATTACCACCCACTTCCATTTGGATACTAACCGCAGTAACGAGGAGATCAAGATCATCAGACGGCACCCGTCGGAGCAAATTCTGCAAAGCTTCCTCGGTTGAACGACCAAGTCCAACTTCTTGCACAACCCGACGAAACTCGGTGGAAGCGGGGTCCGGTGCTTCGCGGGCAACCATATCGAGCGTTTGCAAAAAGCTATAGCCGCCACGCAAGGCGTTAGCCATCATCGTTATCACATCACCCAACTGATTATTGAATGCTTTCACGCGCTGTGCAGCACGCACTTTCACGTATATATCAGGGAGAAATGCGAAAATGATAGCACACAACAGACCTAAAGCGAGCGCAGCATAAGGACTCGCCCGTCCCAAAAATGCTCCGAACACCCCACCCAGGAGGGCAGCGCCAAGTTTCAAGCCGAAGAACTCGGCCACTGTTAACTTCAGAGCAGCACGGGACAACTCATTCTTGATTGAACTCCCCTGCTTACTCCTGGCGACCACTGCGTCGATCCGTTCGATTGCCTGTCGCGCAATTGGTTCATTCGAGCGCTCTTGCACCTTACCGCCGGCAAACGTCTCAAGGCGCTGTGACACATCGACGGTAGCCGATGGGCGCATCAGCATCACCACTGCTCCGACCAGTACAAGGAGCAACAAGCCCAACACAGTGAGTGCAACCGGCATCATTTCGGGTGAGAGCAAAGCATCCATACTGATCAACGCCTCCTTCTAGCGCCGGTAAGCAGTGAGCAGATCAGAAGCTAAATCGTTCTGACGACCCAAAGATAGTTGGCGGCAAGAAGATATTAAGCGCTTCAAACTTTTCGAGGAAGCGCGGCCGAACACCGGTTGGTCGCAGATGACCAACAATCTTGCCTTTCTCATCAATACCCGTCTGCTCAAAGACGAAAATATCTTGGAGAACAACCACATCACCTTCCATACCGGCGACTTCGGTAATCTGGGTCACTTTACGTGAACCATCTTTCAGGCGCGATTGTTGGACGAACACATGAATGGCCGACGCGATCTGCTCGCGAATAGCACGTGCGGGGAGATCCATACCGGCCATCAAGCACATGGTCTCGATACGACTCACTGCATCACGTGGTGTGTTCGCGTGAATCGTCGTCATCGAGCCATCGTGACCGGTGTTCATCGCCTGCAACATGTCGAGGGTCTCACCGCCGCGACACTCACCGACAATAATCCGCTCGGGGCGCATCCGCAGACAGTTGATGACTAGATCACGGATCGTGACTTCGCCCTTACCTTCCACGTTTGGCGGACGCGATTCGAGGGTCACCACGTGTTCTTGGCGAAGTTGCAATTCCGCCGCATTTTCGACGGTAATAATCCGCTCATCTTCTGGAATGAATGACGACAGGACGTTCAGCAGTGTGGTCTTACCGGAACCGGTACCGCCGGCAACCACAATATTGAGGCGCGCTTTCACACAAGCGGCAAGAAAATCAGCCATATCTTGCGACATCGAGCCAAAGCGCACCAAATCTTGTACGGTGAGTTTGTCTTTGCGGAACTTGCGGATAGTAATTGTCGGTCCATTCAGCGCCAACGGACGGATTACCACATTCACCCGCGAACCGTCTTTGAGGCGGGCATCAACCATCGGCGATGATTCATCAACCCGGCGGCCCAACGGAGCCACAATGCGGTCGATAATCCGCATCACATGATCATCATCGGCAAACGTCACATCGGTCTTGATCAACTTACCCTTCTTTTCAATATAGACCTGCTTGGGGCCGTTGACCATAATCTCACTAATCTCTTCGTCAGCCAGCAACGGCTCGAGCGGTCCCAAACCGATAATATCGGCGGTAATGCTCTCGAAGAGGCGTTGGCGCTCAGCCCGCGAGAGCACAATACTTTCGCTATCGAGAATCGAGTTAAAGATTTCTTCAACCTGCTTACGCACTTTCGCCTGATTATTCAAATCAACTTGCGAGTTTAGCTCGTTGATGAGACGATCCTGCACACGAGCACGTAACTCCCGGAAGGTGTCTTCCGTATTCGGCACACCAACCGGCGCTATACGTCCGGTTTCAGGGCGCACCGGCGACCGCGACACCGTCGGTTCTACCGACGGAGGAGTTGCACCACCAATTCGTTTCAATAACGACATCGCGATCACCTCCTGACAAGCGCAAGTAACTGTACGAAGCTAAGATTTCATTAACGTCGTGGTAACCACTGACCGAACAGCTTCGGCTTCGGACTACTCGCAGCAACCGCCTCTTTGTCGGTCTTTACCACCAACTCGCGGGCCAAATTCATAATATCTTTTGCCACCTGATGATTAGGCTTTGCCATAACAATCGGTGTACCCTGATTGATCGCCAGTGTCATCTCGTGAGGAGCATCACCGATTTGCAGAGCGAGTTTCCGCTGGAGATGCTTTTCTACTTCTTCAGCGCGGATACCGGTGCGATTCGTAGCTTTATTGAGCACCAGCATGACCTTATCGTTCGGGTAGCCAAGCAGATCGGCAACTTCGAGAAACAGCTTGACATTGCGGATGCAATGCATCTCAAGGGTCATAAGGGTAATCACACGCTGAGCCAAATCAAGCGCGGCAAGTGAGCGATCTTGGAATGAAGCCGGCGTATCAACCACGACATAGTCGTACTCCTGCCGTAACATTTCAAGAATCGCCCGAATATGATCGGCTGTGACCAGTTCACCACGTTGCGGATCAGGGGGGGCCAAGAGCACCTTCACCTGGGTTGGGTGAGTCGCCATTACATCGTTGAGTAAATCGCGATCGAGGTTCTCAATCCGCGACGCAACGTCGATAATCGTTTTATCGGCGCGGAGATTGAGCAGCACGCTCAGATCACCGAAGATAACATTACCATCGACCAGTGCAACCTTTTTATTGGTTTGCTGACGGATAGCCACGGCCAGATTGGCAGCGATTGAGGAAACGCCAACCCCACCCTTAGGACTAAAGACGGCAAAGATCTGACCATCGGCCGATGGTTGAGCAGCACCAACCGCGCCGGCTACTGCCCCGCCGGCCACCGGCACAACCGGACGCATTGCTGCCAAGCGGGCAACATGACGGATCGAGCGATAGAGATCATCGGCACTGATCGGCTTAATCAGGAACTCGCGAGCGCCAGCCAACATCGCCCGTCGGATATAATCGGTCTCGCCCTGCACGCTCATGATAATAACTTGGATACCCGGATCTTGGGTAAGAATCGCTTCGGTGGCTGCGATCCCATCCATATCGGGCATATTGATATCCATCAAGATAACTTGTGGGCGATATTGACGGGCAAAAGCTATCGCTTCGCGTCCGTTGCTCGCCTTGGCGACAACCTCAATATCTTTTTCAAAGAAGAGCAACTTTTCGAGCTGATCGCGTGTATCAACAATATCATCGACGATCATGACTCGAATCTTTTCACCCTCACTCATGCGGTGGCTCCTCGGATGATGATATGTCTGCTTGGCAACGGACGCAAGTACCGAACATTGCTACCTTATCTAATTGTACCCTATAGCCAGCACTTCTGGAATAGTTCATGGCCGCGGAGTTGGCGTTGGTTCAGGAACGAAAACCTCAGCTTCACCATACACCCGTGGTGGCAACGGGCGTGGCAATGGCAACCCAAACTCACGCACCAGTAAATCAATGGTCACACCGGTCGTCTGCTCAATTGCCACATCGTCACTGCTGCGCAATGCCAACACAATCCGTGCATTTGATTGCAACGCAAACTCCAGCAGCTCGATCTGCTGATCGTTCAGCGCCAACACAACGATCCAAATCCCTTCCGTCAAGGTACTCGGCGGTGTTGCATTTTCTAGCTGCGGCCCGGTAATCGGTTGACCAGAAGCATCAACTTGCGGCAAGCTTGATGACGATTGCAAATTGGAGGCACCGGCGGCACCTTGCCCCTGCGCCGCTTCACCCTCTTGTACCGGTGCTGCCGGCCGCACGATCTGTAACACTTGGGCACGCTGAATAATGGTCTTGGTAGTCAATAAGTTCTGGGTCTCACCGTATTGATACTCACGGACGGGTTGATCAACATCATTCGCGGTAATAACTTGGGCAGATACAGGCCGAATAATCTGGCGCTCGACCGAGAAGGTCGCCACTACATCAACAAAGTCATTTATTGCAATCTGATCAGCAACCCCGGAGAGACTGTTGACCACAAGCGGGTAGGCTTTCACACGCGGCTGATTGGGTGCAGCCGTGGGTAGACGCTGAGCAAGGCCGGCGTCACGTATATTGTTGCGCGTAATGGGTTGACCGGCGACCACCGGATTGATCAGCAGCTTGCCGAGCACATCACTGATGTTGCTAAACTCGTTTTGCTCATCGAATTCGGTAATCGGTACCTCAACGACTTCGAGCAGGGTCGGATCATTCAGCAAGGTATTTGCTTCAATGTCGACAGCCGCTTGTACGACTTTCACCAATGGGATTACTGTTGGCGGTGGAGGTACATTCGGCTCAGTTCCGGCATTAGGTCGTGTCGCACCACCACGTAGCAACAAGAAAGCCGCAAATCCACCGATGATGATGATGAGTCCGATGAGTAGAAACAGTAACGCGCCACGCCGCATAGAAGGCAACCTTCCTGTTCAGAGCGAAGTCGGTCGACTCCGCGCATTACCTTGCCCATTATAGCATACACAGGCAAGAGGTGACAGAAATGTTGCTCTTTATCATGCGGCAATGAGTCATTACGCTCAATTCTATGGTTTATCTATGGTTTAAAAGTTACGACGAATAATCGTTTTCTCCATCGAGGAAGCGTGCAATTGTGTGATAGCACGTAGCCGATTCTTCAACCATTGGTACATGACCACAATTGGGAAGTAAGACAACCTGCGCCTCAGGGACATATCGGTTGAAGGCCCGTACATTGATCGGCGGAAAAACCGGATCATGCTGACCACTAATCAACAACATTGGTGGTAAAGGACGGCGAACAGCACGCTTGAGCTGGGGATGGCCCATAATCGCCGCCGATTCAATCGCCACTAAGGGATCCATGGCTACCAAATCGGCAATTCCCTGTGCTAGCAGTGATCGGTCGAGTGGGCGATGGACCATCGGGCGAGCGAGCAATTCCGGTGTCGGTGGTAACGTCCACCATGCCTCGCGCCACTGCTGAGTGACGCTCCACCATGGACGCCACCATACCAACCACGGACGCCAATATGCAGCAGCTACTTGCCACTGGGCACCGGCCACCGTCACCAGACTATCTTCGTAGACATTGGCGCCAAAACCAAAGCTGACCAAGATTAGTCGTTCCACCCGCTCGCCAACCTGACCGGCAACTGCAAGCGCTACCGCTGCACCCAACGAATGCCCGGCAAGGGCAAAGCGATCGAGACCTAGCTCATCGGCGACTGCTACGATGGCTTTAACATACGAATCGAGTGTTACCGGTTCAAGCGGTGCCGGTGATGCTCCACATCCGGGCAGATCGATCGCAATGAGCCGTCGGTTGGGCAAAAATGCCGGCGCTGCTAGCCAGTACCGGCTTGAACCTCCCCACCCATGCACTAAGATCAGGGGTCGCCCTTGCCCAGATACACGAAACGCAATCGGCCCTACCGGACTTTCTATCTCCCAAATTGTCGGTGACGTTGACATGACCCACCTCCATATTATTCGCTGAATCCACTATAATCCCAAACAGTTACAGAGTGTTGTCTGCACAATGCTTGAAGTTGATAATTTTGCTAAGTCACAATTATGGCGCTGTACGCAACGGAGACAAGTATTAGAACCATTATCGAAGCATTGGCTGCGTTACCAGCACCGGTCAATACGGTGAATATGTACGCTTGGGAGGCCACCAGTAGCGAAGAAGAACGCGGTAATGCGACGAGACGGGCCAATTTGGCCCTTGCCTTAGCGTTAGCGCTAGAGCGAGGACCCGATCTCTTGTTAATCGGTGAAGCGCCGGGATACAAAGGGGCACGCCGTACCGGAGTCCCGTTTACCAGCGAACAGATTCTGCTCGACGGGATTGAGCCACTTGGTCAATTTGGCGTGGCACGCGGATTCCGGCTGGCTACCAATGATGGGCGAATCTCGCGTGAACAGACGGCAACCATCGTCTATCGTGAACTCGCAGCACTGAACCTGTTTGCAGTTGGTTGGAATGCGTTCCCGTTGCATCCACACCAACCCGGTAATCCACACAGCAATCGCACCCCGCGGCACGATGAGTTAGCGCTTGGGTTACCCTTCTTAGCTCAAGTTTGCGCGCTCTTTGCCGGTTGTCCGGTCGTGGCGATGGGCCGGATCGCAAGTCAAGCATTGACGAAACTCGGCATCGCGCATGATGCTGTTCGCCATCCCGCACAAGGTGGCGCCCGCCGGTTTACCGAGGGGTTGCGTAGTAGAGGAACACAAAGGCGCTGAAATACGCAAAGACGCCACGCAACGCTAAGGAGCAAAGTGACTTATCGCAACGACGCCAAGCGACGCAAAGACACCGTTTCTGATATAATGCAGACAGACAAAATGATTGACAGTAAAACGGTTTTGTATGCACCGAATATCTCTCTTCTTATTGACTGCAATCCTCTTGGCAGCGTGTGGGCTACCGACCGCTACAGTCCCTAGTCCCGTTGCGTCTCCTCCCACGACTGCCACCCCAACCAATACCCGTCCGCCGACACCAACCCGTGATCCGCGCTTGCCAACGCTACCACCCCGGATCACGCCCGGCCCGACGGCAACCCCGTTTCCGCTTGCAACCGGTTGGTGGAATAGTGCCGTCTGCTACGAGATCTTCGTGCGTTCGTTTTACGATAGTGACGGTGATGGGAATGGCGATCTTAACGGGATTATCGCCAAGCTCGATTATCTGAACGACGGCGATCCAACGACCACCACCGATCTTGGGATCAACTGCATTTGGCTGATGCCAGTTGCCGAAGCAGCCAGTTATCATGGCTACGATACGATTGATTACTACACGGTCGAACGAGACTACGGTACCAACGATGATTTTAAGCGATTGGTCGCCGAAGCCGATAAGCGTGGGATCAAGATTATTATCGACCTGGTGTTAAACCACACCAGTACGCAACACCCTTGGTTCCAAGCAGCGTTACGCGACCCCACCTCTCCCTATCGCGATTGGTATCTTTGGTCGGCAATCGATCCCGGCTATCGCGGCCCGTTCGGCAATAACGTCGTCTGGCACAAATCACCGTTCCGTGATGAGTACTACTATGGTGTTTTTTGGAGCGGGATGCCCGATCTCAACTATCGTAATCCTGAGGTCACTGCAGAAGCTTACAACATTGCCCGCTTCTGGGTGGAAGAGATGGGCGTGGCCGGCTTTCGACTCGATGCGATCAAGCATCTGATCGAATACTACACCCTGCAAGAAGATACTGCCGAGACATTTGAATGGCTGCGCAATTTCCGTCGTTTTCTTGAACGCGAGCTACCGGGAACATTCACCGTCGGTGAAGTATTTAACGGTAACCCGCGCACACTAGCGCCCTATTACCCTGACCAGCTCGACTACTATTTCGAGTTTGAGGTCGCCAAACAGATCGTCGGAGCGGCCAATACCGGGCTAAGCAAGCTCTTTATGCGAGCAGTTCAAGATGCCTATACCCAACTCCCCTACCAACGTTGGGCACCGTTTTTGACCAATCACGACCAAAATCGAGTGATGTCGATTCTGGGAGATGATATTGCCAAGGCCAAACTGGCAGCGCTCGCGTTGCTGACAATACCGGGATTACCCTTCATCTACTATGGTGAAGAGATCGGGATGGTTGGTGTCAAACCCGATGAGCGCATTCGCACACCGATGCAATGGACGAAAGAGGAGTTTGGCAGCTTCACCAGCGGCTTTCCGTGGCAACTGCCACAACCCGATTATCCGGTCAAGAATGTTATGCTGCAAGACGAAGATCCAGATTCATTACTCAACGCCTACCGGCAGTTGATACACTTGCACATCAACACACCGGCATTGGCGCACGGCGATTTGATACCGTTGCAAGCGAACGGTGATGATGTAGCGGCATATATTCGGCGCAGCGGCGATGATCTTGTTCTTGTGATCATTAATTTCGATGTCACATCAACCGAACCGTTCACGCTTACGGTGAGTGGAAGTGATCTACCGACAGGAACGTACCGGCTGAGACCATTGTACGGAACACCACCGACCACACCGGCACCGTTGACCATCAGTGATGGAGCAATTATTGACTATCAACCGTTTAGCGAGATTCCCGCTCAGACGGGATACATCTTGAAATTGGAGCGCTGATGTTACGGCGAGTCACTGCAACCCGTTACGTAGAACCGTTACGCGAAGGCGGTTCGTTGCCGGCGATTGTTGAAGCCGATGACGATGGCCTGTATGTGGTAAAGTTTCGTGGGGCGGGACAAGGGCCTAAAGTGCTGGTAGCCGAGTTGATCTGTGGTGAACTCGCCCGCGCTGTAGGGTTACCGGCACCCGAACTCGTCCTGATCGAGGTTGATCCAGCCCTTGGGCGTAATGAGCCTGACGGCGAGATACAAGATTTGGTAATGGCCAGCGCCGGTTTGAATCTAGCGGTAGATTTTTTGCCCGGCGCGTTAGCGTTTGAACCAACGACGACCCGCAAACTCGATCCCAAGCTGGCTTCGATGATCGTCTGGTTTGATGCGTTTATCACCAACGTCGATCGGACACCGCGCAACACGAATATGCTTTGGTGGCACCGGCAGCTCTTTTTAATCGATCATGGCGCAGCGCTCTATATGCATTATACGTGGCACGACTATCAACAACGCGCCCGCGCGCCGTTCAACCAGATCCGCGATCATGTGCTGTTGCCGGCGGCAAACGATTTGGCAGCGGCTGATACCGAGTTGACACATCGGATCACCCCGGAATTACTTAGGGAAATTGTAGAGCTTGTCCCGGACGAATGGCTCGTTGATCCAAGGTTCCCATCGCTCGAAGCCCATCGGGAAGCGTATATCGAGTATCTTCGTCTGCGGCTAGCAGCGCCGCGTGCATTCGTACAGGAGGCTATCGATGCCCGCGAGCGCCTTTGAGTACGCCCTCTTGCGGTTGGTCCCGCGGGTTGAGCGCGGTGAGCAGATCAATATCGGTGTCGTTTTGCTTTGTCGGCAACAGGGGTTTCTTGGTATTCAATTTCATCTCGATGAAGCACGGATTCATGCACTCTGGCCCGACCTCGATCTTGGCCCAATACGAGAGCAATTGACGGCTTTTGAGTTGATATGTGCCGGCGGTGCGGCAGCCGGCCCACTTGGCGAACTGCCGATTTATGAGCGCTTCCGCTGGCTGACGGCTACCCGTAGCACGATGATCCAACCATCGGCGGTACACTGCGGGTTATGCGAACACGCCCCAACAATGCTCACCCACATCTTTCGGCAGATGGTGCCGATGTCGGGCGGGGTCATTGCCGACCAACAAACGCCCGCAATGGGCTTATAGCTCAGTTCGTAGCCGTTCGACCATTGCTTGGAGGGCAAAGCGTGCTTTTCCCACATTAGCCATTTCGCTAAGGACACCGAGGACACCGTAGTAGCCGGGCATGATCTGGATTGCCAACATAAGCAAGACATCGGTTTCAATGACCAGATCACGGACGAAACCGGCCCCAATGCGTGCAGCAGCGGCAGTAGCACGCGAGGCCAGTTCGGCGAGTTCGAGTTCGGCCAGTTCGATGTCAAGGTCGAGTTCGGCAGCAGCAGGATGGTACACCATTGCGACACCGAGACCATCAGTGCCGACAATCCCGGCAAATTGGGCGCCTTTGACACCGGTGATAGTTTCGTTGAGGATCGTGGTGACGTTCATAGATTACGTTGTCAAGGCATGGTCAAGCACTTACGCAGGGAAGAAGCCCCTTATCCCTGGACTTTCTCCTCGCCAATGGGGAGAAGGGGCTAAGTATAGCGATGAACGTACTGCTCACTTGTGGGGGATGATCCCCCTCATACCCGGCTACTCCTCACGACAGGGGAGAAGGAAAGAGTGACTATACGCAGAGGAAGGGGCAGAATTACCCTGCACCCAACCTCACGCACGATATTCTCACAATTCCCGTCTGCCCTCTAATGCTGAGCCGAGGGTTTCAGGATCGGCCCACTCTAAATCACCACCGGTTGGCAAACCACGGGCCGGGCGCGTTACTCGGACCCCAAGCGGTGCTAAATCGCGGAGCAACAGGAACGCCGTTGCTTCCCCTTCAGTATTGGGATTCGTAGCGAGGATGACTTCATTCACCGGTTCACTGCGCACACGAGCAATTAGTTCATCGATTTTCAGATCCTCGCGGTAGATACCTTCGAGGGGAGCGATATGACCGTGTAACACGTGGTAGAGACCACGATAGGCGCCAGTACGTTCAATAGCGAGTACATCGAGTGGCTCTTCAACCACGCAGATTTTGGTCTGATCGCGTGAGGGGTCGCGGCAGATTGGGCACAGCTCATCGACCGTAATATTGAAACAGCGTCGGCAATAACCCACCTGCGCTTTGACATCGAGGATTGCCTGGGCAAGCGCTTGGGCTTGCTTTGGTTCGGCGCGCAGCAGATAAAACGTAAGGCGAGAGGCTGTTTTCGGGCCAATACCGGGCAGCTTGGCAAACTCCTCGATCAAGCGGGCTACCGGAGCGGCGATCAGATGATGCTCTGGGTGAACGGTCATACTTTCCCCATAACGAACTTAGAAAAGACCTTTCAGACCGCCGGTCAGTGGTTGCATGCGCTCTTCGGCCAATTGCTGAGCCTTGCGCGACGCATCATTGATCGCGACCAGCAGAAGATCTTGCAACATATCAACATCGTTAGGATCGACCACTTCAGGCGAAATAGTGATCGACTGCACTTCACGATGGCCGTTCATTTTCACGACAATCGCGCCGCCACCAGCCGTCCCTTCGACAATAGTTGCGGCCAGTTCTTCCTGCACCTTCTGCATCTGGCGTTGCATTTGCTGAGCCATCTGCATAAGTTGGCGTTGATTCATCGAGGTTTCTCCTTTCACACACGGATAAAGAGGTTTAGGTTCGGGTTTGGAAGGTGACAGTTATCATGTCGCGTTGTCACAGGACTATCACCATCTGCGTTTTCGCTGAATAGCACCATATCACGATATACTTCTTTTACACAGGGTACCATATTGCCGATAGATTGTACAGCAATTATTCCGGTTCTTGCTCCAGTGGCTCAATACCGACAATATGGGCATCGAAAATATTGAGGGCAGCGCGCACTAATTCATCTTTGCGGGCTTCACGAATTTTACCGCGCAGATCGGTCGGCTCAGTCGACTTCTCTTCGATCGTACAGCGCACTGCATACGCTTTACCAAACCGACGACGCAGAACTTCTTCGATAATGGCGCGATTTTTCGGATCTTCTAGCCGCTCTTTATGGAAGGTCGAAGTGACGAGCAAAACGATGGTATTCCCCTCGACATCGTAGGGTCGCGCACTGTTGAGCAGAGCCTGTACGGTAGGACTACGCGGGCGCACATCGCGCTTGAAGTCTTCCCACGTTGCTTCGAGGCGTTCGAGGAGCGACAGATCGGCATCGGCAGCACGAGCCGCGGGATAATCAACCGGTGGGCGACTCTGCTGTACTGCCGCCCATACTGCCGGCGGCGGGGGCGGCGGATCGGCAGTGGGCGCCACTTCTGATTCGGTGGTGGTTGGCGGCGCGACCGGCGGTGTTGCGGGCAGTGGAGAGGAGGTTGGCGGCTCGGTGGACGGCGGAGGCGTTGCGCGGCTCGGTTTGACCGGCGCCGATGGTTGCGCGAGTGCGGGGGCGACCGCAAACGCCAGGCTCTGATCGGTGGTTGGGCGTGCCGACGAAGTGGTGGGCGAAGCAGGCACCGACGGACTCGGTTGGGGACGGACTGCGTGTGGATGCGGCGTGACCGATTGGACGACGGGGGCTGGAGCTACTAACGCCTCGACGACCGCCACTTCGAGCGGGAGATGACCATAGGGAGTGGTACGTAACTGATAATCGAGGCCGCTAAACAGTTTCACCCACTGCACCAATGCCGCCATTTCGGCCCGCTGTGCCCATTGCATCAACTGCGCCACCTCATCATCACCAAGATCGAGCAGCGTGCGGTCGCCGGTCGCTTTGAGCAACATCACGGCACGCAGCCGTTCTACCACATCGCGGGCGAACTGGCGCAGATCGGCGCCCTGATTCGCCACAGCATTCACCGCACGCAGCGCAGCGGTCAGATCGGCGGAAAGCAGGGCCTCAATCAGCGCATCAACCTCAGCAGCAGCGGTCATACCGAGCAAGCTTTGCACATGCTGAAGCGTGATCGGCCCTTCAACGAACGAGGCTAACTGTTCGAGAATACCGAGTGCATCGCGCATACTCCCGGTCGCAGCACGGGCAATCGCTTCCGGCGCCCCTTCGGCGAGCACAATACCCTCGGCAGCAGCAATCCGGCGCACGTGGGCTGCCATCGAGGTTACACTATGACGCACGAAGGTAAATCGTTGACATCGCGACAAAATTGTCGCCGGCACCTTATGCACTTCGGTCGTCGCGAGAATAAACAGGGCGTGATCGGGCGGCTCTTCCAATGTCTTGAGCAGGGCATTAAACGCTGCCGTCGAGAGCATGTGGGTCTCGTCAATAATATAGACCTTCATGCGAGCAACGCTGGGGCGAAACTGCACCCGCTCGATAATCTCACGTGCGTCCTCAACACTGGTATGCGAGGCAGCATCCATTTCAATCACATCAACGGCACGACCATCAGCGATAGCGGTACACATCTCGCAGGTACCGCACGGACGAGCCGCGGGATCGGGATGGAGACAGTTCACCGCCTTCGCCAACAACCGCGCCATTGTCGTCTTCCCAACACCGCGCGGACCGGTGAACAGATAGGCATGACCGACCCGGTCTTCGGCAATTGCATTGCGCAGTGTCTGCACCACATGCTCTTGCCCTACCAGCTCGGCAAAGGTCTGGGAACGCCATTTGCGGTAGAGTGATTGAACTGCCATCGTGCTTTCAGGTATTGTTCAAACAGCAAAGGGTATTATACCAGAGAGCAACGGGCGCTGTAGTTGGGGTTGGAGTGGGAACTTGTATCTCGCCGATCGATACAACAACTCAGGACAAGCCGACATGCTCGACGCACATGACTGACATGGGCAAGATGCGACACTTCTCTGCAAACCTCTTCAACGCATCATGTTGGTTTGGCGGCTGAATGAGGTGTAGCCAAATTCGTTAGCTCAAGGCGGCCAAAACACACCGTAGTGAGAGCGATAATGGTATAATCGAGGTATCAGTATCGCCAGACTGTGCCAGAGGATAGCTTATGCTCACTTACGAGCAACTTATCTCACTACTCATTGAGAGTCTTGAAGAACAAGACCTTCCAATTGCGCACACCCAGGAACTGCTCGACGTTCACAGTCTTGGACGTAACCTACGCATTACGTGTTTACCGCCCAATTTGGATACGAATGGGGTGTGGATGCAGCCGCCGCTCCGAGCGATGATCACGGTGAATTGGCCGGCTGAACTGACGGTCGCTTCACTGCACGGTCAACCGATTATCGACATCATTCATAAGATCGTCAATGAACAGATGCCATCAGTCCAGCCGCTGAGCACACTGTTGCTAGAAGTAACCTACTTTCTCCCGCTGAGCGACGAAGAACGGCAAGCAGCGGATATCGAACTCTTAGCAGCAAGAGTCTTTGATCTCTTTATCGATCAACCGAATGTCGAAGACAATCTTGAGATTAGTGGTGTACTGCGTGCTCAGGGTCGTCAGGCATCGATCCTCGCACACCTGACAGCGACTCGCCTCTTCCCGGTTGAGCAATTGAATGTCGATTCGGTAACCGAGACCATTGATACGCTGTGCAACGAACTTCGTGAGATGTTGCCACAGTTAGCCAATGTATTTCAAGCCGCTAAAATAGACAATGATCGCGGCTTTGATCCGCAATTCTATTTGCGACCACCCACAGCCTGATGCCGTTCTCGTTACCCGCCCTGCAAGCCTTGCTCGAACCCGGCGTTGGACCACGCTGGCAAGCGGTGCAACGCCTGCTCCATCCAGAAATGGTGGCGCTCGCCAATCGAGTTACCGAGCGCGCAGCAAAATTGTTGGCTCGCCAATGGCCACTGTACGAGCTGAGTTTTAAGACACGTCGCGCAATTGACCGTGGGCGCGGTCGGCGTGACCCGATTGAAGATTACTGGTTTGCATTTGACCGGCCACCGCGCGGCGCCGGGGTTATGCTGACGGTAAGTGGGGCAGAACGCACGGTTGCAGCCGGCCTGCAACTCTGGGGCACCCGCCGGCCACAATTAGCCCAACTCTGGCGCGATGCCCGTCCTTCGTGGGAGCCGCTCATTGACCGGATCGGCACCGAGGGACAGGCCCGCTTTACGAGTCGCCGGCCACCACTGCCGGGGATGCGCTGGATCGATCATTATTTGACACAACGCCAGGCACAGTATCTGTGGGCCGGATTTGTCTATCCGTGGGAGAATTTGCCATCGGCTGAACGGTTGATTGATGATCTTTGTGCGCTCTTGCCGCTCAATGAAGTGTTGATGGAACTAGCAGAGCTTGATCTGGTAGCAACCAATACGCTCCGCGAAACACCGGCAGTGTATGTAGCGGGAGCACCGCTGTTCGAGCAGATCGCAGCTACTATTCGGCGACGCGGGATGGTGATCGACGATCAAACGCTATACGCTTTTCACCTCGCCGTACAAGCCCGGCCGTTGGTCATTCTGGCCGGGCCCAGCGGTAGTGGTAAGACGTGGCTGACCCGCCTGTATGCCGACGCATTGATCGGGGTTGGAGAGGGTCAAGCGAATCCAATCTATCTGCTGGTAGCCGTACAACCTGACTGGCATAGCGCCCGTGATCTGCTAGGGTATTACAATTCGTTGACCGGGCTATACCAACCAACACCATTTTTGCGTCACCTGCTTGCAGCCGCAGGCGATCCCGGTCAAACGTACATTGTCTGTCTCGATGAGATGAATCTGGCCCGACCTGAATATTACCTTGCCCCAATCTTGTCGGCAATGGAAACGGCCGACGGACTGATCGATCTGGGTACTCCGCTCGCCGAAACACCACTCGCCGGCGGTGGCACCGTGCGTAATCCATTCCGTTTACCAATCAATGTACGGCTGATCGGCACGGTTAATGTTGATGAAAGCACCTTTGCGCTGAGCGACAAAGTGCTCGACAGGGCCAATCTGATCGAGTTAAAACAGGTCGATCTGCCAGCGTTACGCACGATGTATGGGCAGCGTATTGACGAACAGGTATGGCACCTACTCACCGAGTTCCAAATGCATCTGAGTGCAGCCGGCAAGCCGGCGGGATACCGAGCGCTCGGTGAGACGTTGCGCTTCATCGAGCAAGCAAGTGGAATGAGTGCATTGGAAGCGCTCGATATGCAGCTTATGCAACGATTACTGCCTCGTGTCCGTGGTGATGACACACCACGGTTCCGCCAAGCGCTGCGCAGCTTACTTACCCTCTGTAGTGGCCGCTTACCGCGCAGCGCCGAACGGCTCGAACAGATGTTGGCACGCCTTGACCGCGAAGGATACACCGACTTCTACGGCTATTAACTAGGCCACCCGTACTGCCGCCATACAGCGTACTGCCGCCGGCACTGTGCTTACATATTGCCACGTTCGCCCCCGGTCATCACTGCGCCAAATCTGACCGCTATCGGTCCCAGCCCATACCACATCGATATGGTAGCTGCTGGGGGCTAAGGCACTGAGAGCACCCTGCCACTCCGTAGTGACAGGGTGCCACGACTTGCCACCATCGTCACTGCGGAGGAGACGGGAACCCTCATCGACTGACGCGAGCAACACCTCTTGCTTCCCTGACAGAACGGCAAGCAGATTAACTCCGGCAAGTGGTACGTGATGCTCGCGCCACACCCCCATCCCTTGCACCGTTGCGACCGGCAACCGGTCACCGGCCAGAAAATTGAACAATGCTTGATCCTCACTATCAGCTTCACGCCACTGCTGCCCACCATCATCACTGCGCCAAAATGCTTGTTTCGTCGCGATCACCAGACTTCGCGAATCGGCAGCAACCAAGCCAAACACCGGCTCAGTAGGAAACGCCACATTGGGCAACAAGCGCCAACGTCCTAATCCACCCGGATCACTCAAAATATACAAACCACTATCAGTCCCAACATAGAGAACACCAGCCTTCGCCATGCCGCCTCCTCTGCAATGCCGTCAAACCGGCGCAAGCTGTGCAAATGCCTATGAATTGTAGCATAGCATCGAATACACCCGTATGCTATGATATACTGAAAACTCTGCACCTACATTCCCGTCCGATGTCTTCATTCCCATTTACGTCCTACCTCTTGGGACAGCACTATGTCATCCGTAACACCACACGAGGCGATCAGCAATCCGTTGATCAGTGCTTTACGATTGACGAGTTGGTATATCATTCTAGCCGGAGCATGGGTTGCGTTTTCTGATCGGTTGCTCACACTGATCGTGAGTGATACTGAACAACTGACAAGCTGGCAAACGGTAAAAGGCTGGCTCTTCGTCTTGGTCATGGCAGGCTGGCTCGGATACGAACGATGGCGGACGCTTAGCCAGCAACAACAGATCAATGAAGCACTCCGGGCGGCAAACAGCGAGCTACAAGAGCTGAACGACTCGCTCGAACGACGCATTGCCGAACGGACGGCTCCGCTGCAAGCGGCCAATGCTGAATTGAGTCACATCAATCAAGAGTTAGAAGAGTTTACTTCTGCTGTATCACACGATCTCAAAGCACCGCTGCGCACGATTGACGGTTACAGCCAAATCTTGTTACGCTTCCACATTCAGCGCCTCGATGCCGACGGACAGCAGTGCCTGCATAACATTCGCACTGCGGTTACACAGATGTATCAGCTCATTGACGATTTGCTGACCTACACCCACATTGAGCGCAAATCGCTTGAATATACCGAGATCGATCTCATCAATCTGCTCGAAGAGATTCTCGAAACCTACGCCGATCAAATTGCGGAACGCAATGTGATTATCGAGCGCGATCTGCGCTGCCTGACGATCCGCGCCGACATGATCGGGCTGCGCCTCGCATTGCGCAACCTGATCGATAACGCCCTGAAGTTTAGCGCGCACGTACCTCAACCACGACTGGCAATCGGCTCCGAAGTACAGGACCATAGAGTACGACTGTGGGTGAAAGATAACGGTATTGGGTTCGATATACGTGATTACGATCGCATATTTGCTATTTTTCAACGTTTACATCCACAAGAATCATATCCCGGCTCTGGGGTTGGCTTGGCAATCGTGCGTAAAGCTATCGAACGGATGGGCGGCTATGTGTGGGCCGAGAGTACACCCGGCGCCGGGGCAACCTTCTACTTGGAGATACCCCATGGCAGCACACCCATACCGCTTGCTGTTGATTGAAGATAATCTCTTCGATGCCGATCTCTTTCGGCGAGCGATGCAGAGCTACGAACCGGCAATCTCGATTACCCATCTTCATTCATATCACGCAGCCTATACTTATCTCAACAGTCTATCAGCGATTGCACCCGGGTATGATGCTGTCATTCTCGATCTCCATTTACGGGACGGTGATGGGCTTGATCTGTTGTCACATATTCGAGCCTGTAATTTACCGATGGCAGTGATTATTCTTACCGGAGGTGGCGGCGAGCAGATGGTCATCAGCGCCTTGAAAGCCGGTGCTGATGATTATGTCATTAAACGTGGTGATTACCTCGACCGGATCGGACCAATTATTGATCAAGCTTGTCGGCGTTTTCACTCACAACAAGCCCGCCGCAATCAGCCCATTACCGTCTCGTACATCGAGATTGACACCACCGATGGTGACAAAACGATCCGTTTTTTGCAACGTACTGCACCGCATATTCACTGTATCCCGGTCCGTGGTGGGATCAACTTCCTCAACCTAATCGACCACCGGGAATCGGTTGGTGATGTGATTGTCATCGATTGTGACAAACCCCGCCTGGCAATGCTCGATCTGGTGAAAGAACTGACTCAGTTTCGTCGGCTCACCCAACCGATCATTGTAATGGCCCAACCGAGCAACGCAGAGTTTCCGTTGCAAGCGTTACGGCTTGGCGTAAGTGACTACATTATCAAACACGAATCGTTTCTTAGCCAAGTGTCGATTACAATTGAACATGCGTATTATCGAGATCAACTTCATCAACAAAACAACCGGCTACGCTTACAGGCACAGGCACTTAACAGCGCGGCCAACGCTATTGTCATCACCAATCGCGATGGGATTATCGAGTGGGTAAATCCGGCCTTCACCACCCTGACCGGCTACACTGCCGCTGAAGCCATCGGCCAATCAACCCGTCTCCTTCGTTCAGGTAAGCACGATCAAACCTTTTATGCTGCCCTCTGGTCACACCTTCTCGGTGGTCAGCCATGGCGAGGCCGGTTGATCAATCGGCGTAAAGATGGCAGTCTCTACTACGAAGAGATGACGATCACGCCATTCACCGATGAAACCGGTGCGATCAATCGCTTCATTGCGATCAAGCAAGACATTACCGAGCAGGTGGCGCGTGAACAACGACGGACCATACTGGCAAATATCGGGGCGGCCATTCGTTCAGCACAATCGTGGGCCGAATTGACGCCGATCTTGCTCGAACAGGTGCAGGAGGTGTTTCAGGCGAGTAGTGTAGCCCTCTTGCGGACGGATAACGCACGATTTCTTGTAGATTGCACACGAGGATGGCTTGAGGTGCTTTCGCATCAACCAGAGATACTGGCGGTGCTAAGCGAGACGCTGATTGGCACCGGATGGGTGGATGTGACTGCGCTGCAGCATATCCACGACCATACGGTTATCGGCATCTCACTCAATACTGCTAACCGACAGGTAGGGGTTCTCTTACTGGCACGGGATACCCCGCTCAGCAAAGCGGAACACGAACTCCTCAATGACATCGCTGAACTTGCGGCCAATGTCCTGCATCGTACCGACCTATTCGAGCAACTGCGCACGGCCAATGCCGAACTACGAGCCGCCTACGACGCAACGATTGAGGGCTGGTCACGCGCACTCGATCTACGTGATCGGGAAACGGAAGGTCATTCCCGCCGTGTGACCGAGCTAACGGTTCGGATCGCAGCCCGGATGGGGTTTCGTGATGAAGAGCTGATTCATATCCGAAGGGGCGCCCTCCTGCATGACATCGGCAAAATGGGGATTCCCGATGCAATTCTCCTCAAAGCCGGCCCGCTCAACGATGAAGAGTGGGCGATTATGCGCACCCACCCTACGCTTGCGGTGGAATTACTCCGTCCGATAGAATTTCTCGCTCCGGCACTCGATATTCCATGGTGCCATCATGAAAAATGGGATGGCACCGGCTATCCACGCGGACTACGTGGCGAAGAGATTCCATTAGCAGCCCGTATTTTTGCTGTCGTAGACGTGTACGACGCACTGACCAGTGACCGCCCTTACCGAGCAGCCTGGTCACGCGAACGGGCATTGGCGTATATCCGTGAACAAGCCGGACGACACTTTGATCCGCAAGTAGTCGCAGTCTTCGAGCAGGTCATCGCCGAAATAGAGAGCAATGCTATAATGGAGTGAGCGTCTGTTCGTTATGATGGCGCAGGCTCAGCGTTCTTACCAAAGACTAACAATCCACTGTGCAACAGCGCAGGATATAAGGAGTTCGTATGTTGAATTTTTTCCGGCGTTTGCTCGGCGATAGCAACGAGAAAGAAATACGCCGGCTACAGCCAATAGTGGAAGAGATCAACCGGCTTGGCCCAGAATTCGCCAAGCTGAGCGATGCCGAATTACGCGCCAAGACCGATGAATTTCGCCAGCGTCTTGCCGATGGTGAGACGCTCGATGATATTTTGCCCGAAGCCTTTGCGACGGTGCGTGAAGCTGCCGCGCGTACCATAGGTCTACGTCATTACGACGTACAGTTGATCGGTGGTATTGTGCTCCACCAAGGCAAAATTGCCGAGATGAAGACCGGCGAAGGAAAGACGCTGGTGGCAACACTGCCGCTTTACTTGAATGCACTGGAAGGCAAAGGCGTGCATCTGGTGACGGTCAACGACTATCTGGCTAAAGTCGGCGCCGGGTGGATGGGGCCGATCTATCACTTTCTCGGTTTGTCGGTTGGGTTTATCGCCCACGATCAGAGTGCGTTATACGATCCTGATTATATCGACCCCAACGCCAACCCGGAAGATCAACGACTCGTCCACTGGCGGCCTTGCACCCGCCGCGAAGCCTATTTGGCCGACATCACCTACGGCACCAATAACGAATTCGGCTTCGACTATTTGCGCGACAATATGGCCTACGATAAGTCGCAACTTGTTCAGCGTGAGCTACATTACGCCATCGTTGACGAGGTAGACAACATCTTGATTGACGAAGCGCGCACACCGCTGATTATCTCCGGCCCCGCGCAGAAGTCGTCAGACCTGTACCGGCAAATGGCAAAGCTGGTGCGCCAATTGCGACGCTCATCGGTGACGGCCAAACAGGTGAAGGAAGAAGGATTAGAGCCAGACGGTGATTTCTTCGTCGATGAGCGGACCAAGAGCATCTATCTTAGCGAAAAAGGGATTGAGAAGCTTGAAAAACTGCTCAATATCCCTGCCGGCGAGAGTCTATTCGATCCTGAACACTACGAAAAGACTCATTATGTCGAGAATGCACTCAAAGCGCAGTTCATCTACCAGCGGGACCGCGATTACATGGTGACGCCGAATGGTGAAGTGGTGATCATCGATGAGTTCACCGGCCGGGCCATGCCAGGGCGGCGCTGGAGCGACGGCTTGCATCAGGCCATTGAGGCAAAGGAAGGGGTGCCAATCAAGAACGAGAATGTCACCCTCGCTACTATCACGTTTCAGAACTACTTCCGTATGTATAAGAAACTGGCCGGTATGACCGGTACTGCGTATACCGAACGTGAAGAGTTCGCCAAAATCTACAATCTCGACGTGGTGGTCATCCCAACCCACAAGCCGATGATCCGTAAGGATCTGCCCGACCAGATTTACGCTACCGAAGAGGCGAAGTTCCGTGCTGTGTTGCGTGAAGTGCAAGAGATGCACGAGATCGGGCGACCGGTGTTGATCGGCACCACTTCAGTCGAGACATCAGAACGACTAAGCGCTATGCTAAAGCAAGCCGGTATTCCGCACAATGTGCTCAATGCGAAGCACCACGAGCGTGAGGCAGCGATTGTCGCACAGGCTGGACGCAAGGGGGCGGTGACGGTTGCTACCAACATGGCCGGTCGTGGTACCGACATTTTACTCGGCGGTAACCCCGATGGTCTGGTCGAAGAGTTCTTGCGCAAAGAGGGTCTGACGCTGGAAACGGCTACACCTGAGCAGAAGCGAGCAGCGTGGAAAAAGGCTAAAGCGTTGACGGAGGCGGAAGGCGAGGAGGTGCGTCAGTTGGGCGGATTGCACGTGATCGGCACCGAGCGTCACGAAGCACGCCGGATTGACAACCAGTTGCGCGGGCGTGCCGGTCGCCAAGGTGATCCCGGCTCGTCACGGTTCTTCCTCTCCCTCGAAGATGAACTGCTGCGCCGATTTGGGCCGGTTGAGCGAATTAAGGGCTTGATGGAGCGGTTTGTGGAATCGGATATACCCCTGCAAGCCGGCTTGCTCGACCGCACGATTGAGAGTGCGCAGACGCGCGTCGAGGGCTACAACTTCGATATCCGTAAGCACACCGTCGAGTTTGACGATGTGATGAACAAGCAGCGTCAGATCATCTACGCCGACCGCAAGGCGATCCTTGACGAAGCCGATATGCGGGAACGGGTACTTGATCTGATGGCCGAAGAGATTCAGCGCCAGATCGATGAACATCTCAGCGATGGGGTTGATGAGTTCGGACTGACCGAGCTGTTGCGCGTGTACCGCCGGATTGACCCCACCCTGCCGGCAACCGTCACGGCTGAGACGTTGAAAGGCAAAACGAAGGAGGAGATCGAACAGTTCTTACTCGACCACCTTGAGACCACGTATGCCGAACGGGAGAAGGCTATCGGGCCGGAGGTGATGCGCACCGTCGAGCGACGGGTGATGTTGGGAGCCATCGATCGCCAGTGGGTCGATTATCTGACGGCGATGGATGAGTTGCGCCAAAATATCTTGTTGCAAGCGTATGCGCAAAAAGACCCACTGGTCGAATTCAAGCGCGAATCGTTCCGCATGTTCGACGAATTGAAGGCGAACATAGCGCACGACATTGTCTACAACATTATTCCGGCTTCGTTCCAGTATGAAGCGTATCTGCGCCAAATTGCTGAAGAGCAGGCACGTCGTTTGGCAACCGCACAAATTGCCGGTGGGAGCAGTGAGGTTGAACAAACGCGCAAGCCGCAACGACGCACTGTACAGCAGATCGGGCGGAATGATCCGTGTCCGTGCGGGAGTGGCAAGAAGTTCAAGCATTGCCATTTAGGTCGGGAGCATGAGCTAGCCGCCTTTATGAATAAGACACCGACGACGACACCGAAGGAAGAGCCGCAACCGGTGAAGCCGGCTATCGCTGAAGAGGCGGCGAAGATCAGGGCAGCGATTGATAATGGGACGTTGCCGGATGCAAGCACCAAGACACCTCGTGGACGACAACCTCAGGCTGTCCCGCGAGGGAAGAAACGATAAGAAGTATAGCTCTCTCAGGAATGCGGCAGTATGACTGCCGCATCTCCGTTATCCGGTAGGTGTACCGTCGCAAACGTGAACCTACCGTACCTCAAAAACCACGTTCTTAGCGAAATCGCTGTTATATCGCCAAAAACGACAGATAAAAGATCAGCAAGAAAATAAACGAGACTGCATTGGCAATTAAAGCCGCCATATAACTAGCAGCAGCTTTGCGCTTGCGGATCAACATCAATACAAATCCCTCGACAATAACGGCTACCGCAAATGCAGCTACGATGACAAACAACGGATTTTCTAGAGTTAATAGCAAGCGGCTTAACAACACGATGACGACGGATGAGACCGCGCTAGCAACCACAACATCACCTAATGAACGGAACAATGGCTGCCATTTGATTTGCACCATTGCCTGCCACTCGATGAGGAGCATCAGAATGATGATGCCTACGCCTAGCGGACTTAAAAAGAGTTCGGCAAATGGAAACATCTACATCCATCCCTATTGACCACAACTACCCATCGCCCGATTATAGCGGATATTGGCTCACTACAAGGTAAAACGCTGGGCCAACCCGCCGGCAAGGTGGAGCGCTGCCGCAAACGTTCGGTCACGACTGAGCAGGCGCAGCTCGGTAGCGAGCAGATCGGCGAGCGTTGGTCGTTCGATGGATACTGTACGTTCGATCGGGGCTGTCCCGACAATCGTGGCTCGTGTGCAGGCGTGACCTTCATCGTCAATCAACTCGACAACGAAAGAGGCTTGCTGGTTGTCGACAGCTCGCATTGACAAACGCACGAAACCTTCGCCACCGTGCGGCACCGGACGAATTTCAACATTGACCAACCGGATCGCTGACGGCCCGACGCCAACTGCTGGACGGCGTAGATAGAGCCGAATGACCTCACCTTCCATCCCAACCGCATCTTCGAGTGGTATCCATTTCAGGCAACTGGCCAGCCAGCCCACAAAGAGCAGTGCGCCCACCGGATTAATGGTGGTGTTGGCAGCATATTCGATCACAATTTCGTCAATCCGATGCAAATGCGGCAAAAAGGGTCGCGTATCGAAAAACTGGGCAGTTAACTCACGCCACGGGGTCAGTCGAGTCCAGCCGAGATCACTTATCGCCGGCGACCCGTTGGTCGTCTGCTCAAAAGCCGCTAGTGCGCCGAGTTCACGCACCGGATCAGCAAACGTTGTCGAGTCGACGATAACACGGTCACATAAGCGGTAGAGGCGTTGGACCAACGGCTGGGTAAACGGTTGTGGGCCTGGTGCCCATAACACAACCGGGAGATCGGGTAAGAGTAAGGGAAGAACAAGACTGGCTAACTGACCGGCGGGGGCACCTTGTGCGCTAATCGTTACCTGTTCGCCACACACTTGTGTCCGACCCGCATTGGCGAGCGTACAAAGTGCTTGCACACTTGCCTGCAACTCGATCTTGTCCCCGGGCCGATCGATGACGATCACCATGCGATTAGGATGCTGAGCCGTAAGCACCGGCGCTACAGCCAGCGCTTGCTCAGCCCATTCGTCATTATATGCACGCACGATCAGGTTGAGCGTAAGCGCTCGAATCACTGCCTGTCCACCCGCATTGGGATGATTCGCCTGCTCTTGCCACATCTGATGTAGCTCACGCTCGATGGCGTGAATATCAACCGTTGCTTCGCTCATACCTACTCCGTCTTGACATGGGCGATGAATATCAGCATAGATGTTGCCCTGCGATTGTCAGACCGGTGCCTCGCCCGCAAAAGCACCATCGCCGGGGAACACATCCCACTGCACGCATCGGCTATCAGGTTGGTGAATTGAAAAACAACACACCTTTATAATCGTCGCCATGATCGACCATCACGGGCAATAAAATCATCGGCTGCGGCCGGCCCCCAACTACCGGCTTCGTAATTGGGAAACGGTGGCGGTGGCCCTTCGGCCCATGCTTGTAAGATCGGAGTTAACAATGACCAACTGGCCTCGACTTCGTCGCGACGGGTGAAGAGTGTACTGTCACCGAGCATACAATCGAGTAACAACCGTTCGTAGGCATCCGGTGAGGTAACACCGAACGAGACCCCATAGCGAAAATCCATCGTGACCGGACGGATCTGTGGCTGACCGGGAGTCTTCGAGCTAAACTTCAGCGATATTCCCTCATCGGGCTGGATGCGTATTGCCAAAACATTGGGATCGAGATCGTTCAGGGGAGTATCGGCGAAGATCATCGTCGGTGCAGCTTTAAACTGAATAGCGATCTCGCTGACGCGTCGCGGGAGACGTTTGCCACTGCGAAGATAGAACGGGACACCTGCCCAACGCCAATTATCGATAAACAGCTTGAGTGCGACGTAGGTCTCGGTTTGGGACGTTGGCGATACCCCCTTTTCTTCACGATACCCACGTACCGGAATACCGTTCGCACTCCCCGGCCCATATTGGCCGCGCACCGTATCATTCACCGACAACGGGCGTACCGCGCGTAGCACTTTCACCTTCTCATCGCGCACGGCATCGGCATCGTAAATTGCCGGCGGTTCCATCGCCACCAGACAGAGCAGTTGCATCAAGTGGTTTTGGATCATATCGCGCAACGCGCCGGATGTATCGTAATACCCGCCACGATCCTCCACCCCAATCGTCTCGGCGACGGTAATCTGCACATGATCGATATGACTCCGATTCCAGATCGGCTCGAAGATACCGTTCGCAAAGCGAAAAATCAAGATGTTTTGGACCGTCTCCTTGCCGAGATAATGATCGATCCGATACACCTGATCCTCCTGAAAGACCGATAATACCTCGGCATTGAGGGCCTGTGCGCTCGCTAAATCGTGACCAAACGGCTTTTCGATGATAATGCGTGTCCATCCATGGGAATGGGCAAGACCATGTGCGCCTAACTGGGCTATGATAGTTGGATACGCTTCGGGCGGCGTTGCAAGATAAAAGACTCGATTCCCAGCCGTCCCGCGTTCAGCGTCAATTGCTGCTAAACGTTCGGCCAGACGATCATACGCAGTGGGGTCGTCAAAGGTACCGCGATGATACTGGATACCCTGGGCAAAGCTTGCCCATAACTCTGGATCAACCTCACCTGAACGTGAATTGGCATTCACTGCTTGACGCAACAAATCGCGAAAATATTCATCAGTCCAGTCTCGACGGGCAAAACCGACAACCGAAAAGCCGCCGGGCAAGCGACGTTCACGGGCCAAGTTGTAGAGAGCCGGCACGAGTTTGCGACTGGTAAGATCACCACTGGCACCGAAAATGACCATAGTACATGGCTCGGGAGTACGAGCGATGCGCAATCCGGTGCGCAGTGGATTCTGTTGTGCTAACGTTGTCACGATGGTAAACCCTGTGTTCAAGCCCTATTCCACTTTCTTCACCGCATGACCACCGAATTGCTGGCGTAACGCTGCGAGCACCTTCGCACTAAAGCTATCTTCCTGACGCGACCGGAAGCGCATTTGCAGCGACAGGGTAATGATCGGAGCCGGGACATCGAGATCAATACTCTCTTGAACCGTCCACCGTCCCTCACCACTATCTTCAACATAACCGCGGATACCGCTCAGATCGGCATCGGCAGTAAAGGCCCGCTCGGCCAACTCGAGCAGCCATGATCGCACGACACTGCCCTGATTCCAGAGATGGCTAATCTTGGCGAGATCGAAATTGTAACGCGATTGACGCAGAATCTCAAACCCCTCGGCATAGGCCTGCATCATGCCGTATTCGATACCGTTGTGAATCATTTTGACGAAATGACCGGCACCGTGCGGCCCACACAACAGATAACCATCCGGTGGGGCCAGCGTCTGCAATAGTGGCTCAACGAAGCGGAACGTCTCTTCGTCACCGCCGATCATCAAACAATAGCCGACGTGCAACCCCCAGATGCCACCACTCACGCCGGCATCGAGAAATCGCAACCCATGCGCCGTCAATTGCTCCGCATGCGCAATACTCGCTTTGTAGTTATTGTTTGCGCCATCAATGACAATATCACCCGGCGTCAATAGCGGGATAAGTGCTGCAAGATGTTCGTCGGTGGCTGCACCTGCCGGCAACATGAGCCAAACGACGCGCGGTGGGGTCAGCATCGCAACCAGATCGGCCAAACTATCGGCAGCGATCAGATCGTGCTCGGTCGCCAACTCATGGGCTTTCGCCACTGTACGGTTATAGACAATCACCCTATGACCGCCACGGCGTAGCCGAATCGCCATATTGGCGCCCATGCGACCAAGACCGATCAGTCCAACTTCCATGATCTACTCCTTGACAACTCCAAATTATTAGACGATTGACAATTCAGACACAGGCATTATACTCCGGTCTGAGAATGGAAGTTTCGGATGAACGAGCATCGTTGCTCGCTACTCCTCACCCATTACGCAGACGATCTGTCTATTGACACGTGCTAGCGTTCCAACATTCACCTGGCTATGGAGTATATCTATGCCGAATCAACCACCTTCAGGCCACTCACCTTACACCGATACAACGGTAGTTATGCGGCGTACACCTGATCCCAAACAACACCGTCGTTCATCACCACCGAGCACACTTCCCCCAAGCTGGTACCGGTTATTTGGTCGAATTATTCTCGGTCTGGCGATACTGATGGTGGCCGTAGTAGGCATCGGATACTGGCAGATCCACCAATTGGCTCGGCAGATTGTCGTCGCCGATCCACGCGGGTCGGCATCGGCCTCACCGCTATTGGGAGCAAACATTCTGGTAGTCGGGGTAGACATCCGTCGTGACCGTCCTGAAGACGGGGTACGTAGTGACACGTTGATGTTAGTACGATTAGACGGGAGGAAAGGTTGGATCAATTTGCTTTCGATCCCACGCGATACCCAAATCGATCTCCCTGAGCGAGGACCGAGCAAGATCAATGCTGCGTATGCCTACGGTTATCGGCATGCCGTCGACCTGTACGGTGAGGGAGTTACACCGGAGCAGGGGGGTATGGCCCTCGCCGCCGAGACGGTTAGTTCCTTCCTCAACCTCGATCAGCGCGGCATGCGGGTTGATTACATTGTTCAGATCGACTTCGATGGCTTCGCCGCCCTGATCGATGCGCTTGGCGGGATAACCATTGATGTCCCCCGACGGATCGTTGACGATGCCTACCCCACACCCGATTACGGCATGATGCGGGTTGAATTTGAACCCGGCCTACAACGAATGGACGGTGCTCGTGCGCTGATGTACGCTCGTACCCGCCACGCCGATAGCGATTTTGGTCGCACCGAACGTCAGCAACAGGTTGTGCAGGCAATTATGCAAGAGATTCGCCAACGCAACTGGGTCGAGCGTGTCCTCCTCTTGCCACGAGTCCTGCAAGCTGTGACCGGCAACGGCACAACACCGGCCATCATCACAACCTTGCCGTTGTCGAATATTGATACGCTACTGGCGCTAGGGCATATCGCCATGACCCTCGATCCGGCCCTGATCGGGCGTTATCGGATTGAACCGAGCAAGGTGGGTGTCACTACGAACGGCACTAACCTGATTTGGGATTCCAATGACATAGCTACACTCGTCGACCGGTGGTTAACCCCACCGGGAGAAGCGAGCGAACAGGCACGAGTCCAAGTTTTCAACGGTGTCGGTGTGAAGGGGCTAGCACGGTGGACGAGTGACGAGCTACAGGCGCACGGGTTTACCGTCCTCATGCCGGCCGATGCGCCACCAGGAGACTACCCACGAACTATCGTCTATCAGGTCGGTGATGCCCCCTTTACCGCCCGTCGCCTTGCCCAAGTACTTAACGCCGATCTGGTGAATGATGCACCGCCGGGGATCGTGAGCGAGGCTGAGATTGTGGTGATCGTAGGGAAAGACCGCGCCCCGTAATGATTGTGGCTGACGATTCCGCAGACACACAGGCACCGTCGCAAATGATACGACCTGTGCGTCCATTATCCATCGTCTAGGGTCGCCAGGATACGATGGACACGGATCGCCAACCATAAGGCAAAATACTCTTCAGCATTATCGAGATCCATCCCGCTAATTTCTTTGATCCGTTCAAGACGATAAAGAAGTGTATTCCGGTGAATGTATAACGCCTCAGAAGTTGCCCGCAGATTACCGAGATGGTTAAAATAGGCTTCGAGAGTCTTGATCAGATCGGCGTGCTGGCGTGCATCGTACTCCGCAAGGCTAGCCAACGTCTCACGATAAAACGACCACAGTTCAGGCGTCTCACGCAAACGGATTAACAAGCGATACACACCAAGATCGGCAAAAGCCAACACGCGATCATTGCCAAAAAGCTGGCGTCCAAGACTCAACGCTTGCTCAGCCTCTTCGAGCGAACGTCGCCATTCAGACAAATGCGCTACCGGCGTACCCATCGCTATCACCAGATTGGGGTGATCTGGCAACAGTCGTTCGCGTAACTGCTCGGCCAACTCGCGCGTTCGGGCGATACTCACCGTCGGTATCATACAAAGCACACTACTCTCACGACGCGAGATCGGCGCGTTGATATTGAGGTGCTTCAACTCACTCTGAATATTGGCCGCCGCACGTCCTAAGGTTGCCACACTCGCCGCATCGATATGTATCAACAATGCGGTATGAGGCATATTCAGCGTATAACCAAGCTCTTGACCGCGCTGGATCGCGGCGGTGAAATCACCGGAGGTACCGACCAGAATACTGGCGATAAAGTCACCGCGCAGCCGTTCCTCAGCCGCCTGTACGGCTTGTTCCTTCGCCAGCTCTAACGCCAACGCCAGCGCACCCCGCTGCACAGCCGTCTGATCCCACCGATCAAGCGTAGGACCGGCAATGGCGACGTAGCCGGTTGGTACATTTTGATTACCGATCGGCTCAACCCAAACCTGCTGATTGAGCAACATTATCTCACCACGCGCAGTTGGGCGCAAAGCCTGCAACGCCAACCGCGCCTGACCACGCCCACGTTGCGCGCGCAGTACGCCGTTTGGAGCATAACAAGCGATACTCTGGCCGGTCCGCTCGTGCAACAGATCGAGTAACCCGCCGATCCCGCCACCTTGCAACGAGCACTGGGTAAGCAAGTCGTACAGTTGAGCAGCGCGACGTTCAAACTGCGCTTCATAATCGGTAATCAAACGCTTAATCTCGCGCTCAACTTCCCGTAGATCGGCATCATCGGGCAATTGCAACAATGGTAACCGGGCTTCCTCCGCCGCCTGCACATCGCTCGGCGTGATGGCACCTAAGGCAACCACCCCGGCAATTGGCACCGGTGCTTGCGCCAAGCGACGTATCAATACGTCCAGCGTTAACCGTGGATCAAGCGCTTGTGCCGCTGCAACCGATAGCAAGGCAAGTTCACCGCCGCGAAGTTCGGCAAAGGCTGGTAATGTTGCTCGCAGGGTGGCAATCCAAGTCACTTGACGGCCTAAGCCAGCAGTACCGGCAGCTACCGTGGTTCCATCCGGCAACGCCAATCGCACAACATCGCGCACGGTGATGGTTGTCATACAAACCCAACAACAATCGTTATCACAGAGTCTAATTCATATTATACCCGTTTCTGAACCGTATCGATAAGCACCGGGAAGCCCATCGGCTTCGGCAGCAGAGGTACAACGTCACTGCTTGACAAACAGTTGTCTCATGGGATATAATCGCTTACACAATAATTCAAAATACAACTATTCGATTGACAACAAAGTAATTCTATGGCGCCATCCGGCATCGAGCAGCACCGTATGATCCAAGAAATTTATGTTCTGCTGGACGATGGCGATCGTCGCGTATTACGCCAATTCCAGCTCAATCCTACCCAGTACGCAGCACTGTTGCTGCTGGATGAGCACCATGGGGTACGGTTGTCGGATCTGAGCCACTATCTTTTGATCGACAAAAGTAGTACCACGCGCCTGGTCGATCGGTTGTGCGCTCTTCATTACGTTGAACGAGTAGCGGATCCAACCGATCGGCGAGTTCAGCGGATCGTTCTCACGCCACAGGGTCGTTTACATCTGGCAAAGGTACGAGCAGCTCACCGTGAATCGCTTATCCGACGGTGGTCGGTGCTTGATCAAGCTGAGTGCGATACGCTTACCCGCTTGCTGCTCAAACTCCGCCACCAATTGAACATCTCGCAGCACGGTAAGTTTGATACAAAGGGAGGTGATCTATCGCTCGAATCTGATCGTTAATGGACATACTCAACAACTCTCGAACGGTGTTATATGGTTGATTAGGCACTGTTGCCTCGAACAAAGGAGGAACTTGTGAAGCGTTCGATGTTTTCACTGCTTACCCTGCTCGCTCTGTTCGCTACCTTCCTCGCTGCTTGTGGTTCAGCTCCCACTCCCGCTCAGCCGACATCGGCCCCCGCTCAACCGACTGCTGCTAGCCAACCTGCTACCGGCGGAATGGCGATTACCGGTACTGTCACGCTCTGGCACGCCTACGGAACCGGCAGCGCCGAAGAGAAGGCCATCAATCTACTGATCGACCGTGCCCGTGCTGCGTATCCGCAGGCTACCATCAATGTGTTACAAATCCCATTCGACCAGATTTTCAACAAGTTCAACAACGAAGTATCGTCCGGTGGTGGGCCTGATATGTTCATCGCCCCGAACGATAGTCTCGGTAGCCAGATTCGCGCCGGCGTCTTGGCCGATCTCAGCGAGTATCAGAGCATGCTGACCGATGTCGCGCCGACCGGTGTGGCCGGTATGTCGCTCAATGGCAAGCTATACGGTATTCCCGAGTCGTTCAAGGCGGTAGCGCTCTATTACAACAAGAGCAAGATTACAAACCCGCCAACAACGACCGATGAGCTGTTGGCCATGGTCAAAGAGGGCAAGACGCTGGTGCTCAACCAGAATGCCTACCACAATTTCGGCTGGTTGCAGGCATTTGGCGGCCAACTGATGGATAATAACGGCAAGTGCATTGCCGATCAGGTCGGTGGTCCTGAGTGGTTCGCTTACCTCAAGGCGTTGAAGGAGGTGCCAACCGTCACCTTCTCGACCGACGGTGGGCAGGCCGATTCGTTGTTCAAGGATGGCAAGGCCGACATGATCATCAACGGCCCTTGGGTACTCGGTGACTACCGCGCCGTGTTAGGCGATAACCTCGGTGTGGCACCGATGCCAGGCGCTACCAAACCTGCCGGGCCGCTCACCGGTGTTGATGGCTTCTACGTTAGCATCAACAGCCAAAACATTGCCGGTGCCGTCGCATTAGCAATGTTCCTGACCAGCCCTGAGTCGATGAAGGTATATGTCGACGAGGCCGGTCATGTGCCGGTAAGCACCAAAGTTCAGATTTCCGACCCACTAGTGCAAGCGTTTGCCCAAGCTTCGGCGACCGGTGTACCACGGCCACAGATTCCTGAACTCGACAACTACTGGGGCCCCTTTGGCGACGCCATGACGAAGGTACTCGATGGTGGCGCCGATCCGGCTGCGGCTGTGGCCGAAGCCTGTGCGCTGATGAACACCGCAAACGGTAAGTAAATGCCTGTACCTTGCCGGCTCCTCGACACTGAGGGGCCGGCAATGGTATCATTATCGGCACCAAGTCCAACCGCGAGAGGAATTGCATATGGCAATCACGAACCCGGAGCTGGCCTCACCATCGGCCCAGACGTCGCGATCGGCCCTGCGTGAGGGGTGGAAACAATTACGTACCCCGCTTATCTACCTGTTGCCGGCGCTGATCATTATGCTGGTCGTTACCTTCTACCCGCTGGCATTTCAAGTCTGGATGTCGTTTACCGATTACGGGGTAATCAAAGAAGAGGGCAAGCAAACCCTCAACCCTTTCGGTCCTAATGGAGCTACGCCACCTAACTACCGCCCAGCTCAATACGTTGGCTTCAAAAATTATCTCGATATTATTACCAACAACCCCCAATTCGTTGCTCGACTGGGCGGTAATTTTGACTTTTGGCGATTACTTGCATTTAATCTATGGTGGACCTTCTCAAATGTTGGGTTTCACGTTGCACTTGGTATCATTATTGCTGTCCTGCTGAATGTAGAAGGTCTTTGGGGACGTAAAATCTACCGTGCTATTTATATCTTACCGATGGTGTTACCCAATATTGTGGTTGCCACCGTCTGGCGTAACATGTTTGATGATCAGTATGGTTCGATCAACCAATTGATCAACCTTATTATCACCCCTTTTGGCTTCGATCCGGTCCAAATCCGCTGGTTTAATCAGATCCAAGACCCTATTCCCGGCATTGGCCTACCGCTCAGCTATTACGCAATGCTTATCGCCAACATTTGGCTCGGTTGGCCGTTTATGACCATCGTCGCCACTGGTGCGTTGCAGTCGATCCCAAAAGAGATGTACGAAGCGGCGAGTATTGACGGTGCAACCGGGATGCAGCAGTTTTGGCGGATCACCCTACCATTGCTACGTCCGGCAATGGTTCCGGCTGCAATGGTTGGAATTGTAACGACATTCAACCTCTTCCACGTGATCTATTTTATGAGCGGTGGTGGGCCACTCGGTCGTACCGAGATCATGGTGACGCAGGCGTTTAAGCTGATCAACGTTAACCAACTCTACGGCGTCGCAGCCGCTTTCTCGGTAATCATTGCGCTGGTGCTGATCCCGATCTTCTTAATTACCAACAAGATTTCGCGCGCCACGGAGAGCTACGATGTCTAGTGTAACTGCTCATCCTCGCCGTTCAGGCAGTACCTCCGCCGGTCGTCGGTTACAGTGGTGGCAGCAACTGATCTTGCAGGCAATCTGTCTGTTTATCGCCGCGACGGTGCTGTTTCCCATCCTTTGGATTGTGAGCATGTCGCTCGATCCACGGAACATCTCGCGTCCTACCGAGCTAAACCTGATCCCTCCCGGCGCGTCCCTCCAAGCGTATTTGCAGGTGCTCGACCGCCCAACCGCCAATCCGGTGACCTTCGCCGAACTGGCCTTCAACAGTGTTCGCCTTGCCGGTGGCGTATCGGCATTTTCGTTACTTGTCGGCGTCAGTGCAGCGTATGCGTTCTCGCGGTTTAAATTTCCCGGTCGTCAGTTTATGATGATTGCCGTGCTGGCGATTACCGTCCTGCCGAGTGTCGCTACTATTGCCCCGCTCTTCGCACTGCTCAATAGTATCCGCATTAGTAGTGCGATACTGAGTATCGTGTTGATACTGGCAGGTCTGATGCTCCTTGGACTGACCATATTCGCCGTTGCTCCGGCTATTCGCTTGGGTTCTGCCGGGCCGGGCAACTATTTCTTCGGCGCGGTGGGCTTAGTTATCAGTCTTGGTTTGATCTATGGCGGGTTAACTCCAGCACGGAGCGACGTGTTTGTGTTGCGCAATTCGTTGCTTGGGGTCGGCATTGCAATGGTATCAGGCGCCCTACCGTTTGCAATTTGGAACCTTAAGGGGTATCTCGATACGATTCCGAAAGAGCTGGAAGAAGCTGCGATTATCGATGGTGCTTCTCCTAATCAGGTCTTCTTTCAGATAGTGTTACCGCTGGCTACTCCTGCATTAGCCGTGACCGGGTTTCTGGGCTTTGCCGGCGGTTGGACCGAGTTCTTTTTGTCGTGGCAGTTCCTTACCGATCCTAAAGATTTTACGTTGGCGATGTCCCTTTACAATATGACCGGCCAGTACGCCGGGCAAATTCCGTGGTCGCGTTTCGCTGCGTTTTCGATCTTGTTGTCGCTGCCGGTAGCGATTGTCTATCTACTGTTGCAGCGGTATATCGTCGGTGGGCTAACCCTAGGTGGCGTGAAGGGGTAATCTCGATAGCGACACTACACCGTCGCCGAAGTAGTACTGTCTATTAGAGGATTGATCACTGTGGAACAGATACACGTTTCTGCCGATTTTATTTTTGGCACGATGGCCACCGACAGCCGCCGGCTTGGTTATGTGCGCGCTGAATTGGCCGGTATTTCGCACCGCTACCGTATGGAACCATCTGCCCCCAAAGCCGGTGAGCCGGTGCGGCTATTTGTGACTCTTGGTCCATCGATTACTGCCGATTGCGTCAGTGTCTACTACACCACCGATGGCAGCGAACCGGCGGGGCAGCGTGGTCAGCCTGCGCCCGGCAGTGCAGTAGCTTCCGGTCAGCGCATCGCCAGTCAGTGGGACACCTTGCTGTGGGGGTATGCCGAAGAATGGATGATAGAGTTACCTCCCCAGGCCACCGGCACCGTCGTGCGTTATCGGATTGAAGCGTGGCTACGTGAAGGCAAGGGTTCGCTATGGTACAGCGAAGTGATCGGCGCGACTGAAGGCGATGGGAGCGTGATCGGGCAACCCGGCCCCGGCGATCACTATCTGCGCGAGATGGGCGCAGAGTTCAACCTCACGTTCTACCGTCGTCCCCGCACGTGTGCCTACCGCGTCGGCGATGAGGGAACACCGGCGTGGCTCAATGAAGCGCTGATCTACCATATCTTTATCGACCGTTTTCACCCCGGCCCCGGTCGGCAATTCGCCGATCCACCGACACCGATGGGGATTTACGGGGGTACGTTAGCCGGTATTACCGCTCAGCTCGACTATATCGCCAGTCTGGGCACAACTGCCATTTGGCTCTCCCCACTCTTTCCTTCACCGTCTCACCACGGCTACGATGCCACCGATTACTACAGCGTCGAGCCGCGGTTAGGTACCATGATCGATCTGCAACATCTACTTGCTGCCGCTCATGATCGCGGCCTGCGCGTGCTCCTCGATTTCACCGCCAACCACTTCTCGAACCAACACCCCATCTTCCAACGTGCAATCAGCGACCCGACCAGCCCAGAACGGGATTGGTTTATTTTTACCCGCTACCCCGACCGCTACGTCTCGTTTTTTGGCGTACACGAATTACCACAACTCGATCTCGATCATCCGGCGGCGCGACAATTTATGATCGATGCGGCTCGTTACTGGCTCGAACAGGGAATAGACGGCTACCGGCTCGACTACACCATTGGCCCCTCACACGATTTCTGGACGGTCTTTCGGGCTGCGATGCGTACCGTCAAGCCTGATTGTGTCTTGCTCGGTGAAGCAGTCGATACTGCCGACATTCTGCGCTCGTATTACGGTCGGCTCGATGGGTGTCTCGATTTCTTGCTGTTGCAAGCGTTGCGTCGTTTCTTCGCTTTCGATGAAATGAATGCCAGCGCCTTTGCCGTCTTTCTCCAACGTCATTTGGCATACTTCCCCACCGGCTTCGCTTTGCCCAGTTTCCTCGACAATCACGATATGAACCGCTTTTTGTGGGTGGTCCGTGGTGATACCCGTCGGCTCCGGCTCGCCGCCCTCTGTCAATACACACTACCACACACACCGATTCTCTACTACGGTACGGAAGTCGGACTAAGCCAGCGCCTCGATGTTCGCCATGCCGATGGCAGTGGTCACCCTGAAGAATCACGGCTACCGATGCTGTGGAGTGAGGCCCAAGATCGTGAACTGTTGGCATTTTACTGTCGACTCGGCGCCTTCCGCCGGTCTACAACGGCCGTCTGGCGTGGTCAGCGCACCTTTTCCCACATCGATGACCACCACGGACAACTCGCCTATACATGTACTGCCAACGGCGAAACGTGGTTGGTTGCGCTTCATCATTCATCACAGGCCGGTAGCATACCACTCCCGGCAGGAACATGGGACATAGCGTTCGTCACGCAAACTGCCGAAATCGTTGCCGGAAAGGTGTGGCTCCCGGCGTATGGCGGTGCTGTGTTACGACAATTGTCCTAGAACCGGAGAGTTGCAGTTTCGAGAACCTTCCGGTATACTATTGCTTCGGTGTAGGGATCACGGCATTGCCGCTGCTGCGGGGCACACCAAATCTAGCACGAAGGAGGTGATGAGAGAGGATCGCGGATACGACCATAGAGCTGGGCGACGCCCCACGCCGCATGACAGTTCTATGCCGATAGTGAGTGCCGTGCCGCCGATCCAGCAGCGCTATGCGAGTTGAACGTCGTGAAGGTGAAACGGTAGAACAACTGATTCGTCGCTTCAATAAAGGTGTCGTTGCCGAGCGAATCACCAAGACATACCGCGAGAAGATGCACTTCATCTCGAAGAGCGAGCAGCGCAAAGAGAAGCGCCGCCGCGCCGAACGCAATCGCCGCAAGAAGCTGGCGAAAGCTGCCGCTCTTGGTTTGTAGGAGACGTTTATCGGTGGCACGATGCGCTGATGCGGTTACGCGCGCATTGTGCCACTAACTATCTAAAAATACATGAGAGATCGTGATACGAAAAGCCATTGCTTTGCCGGCAAGTGTTTTTAACCAAAAGATAAAATCATCCCAAGGAATCGTCACATATGTTTGATAAGCTTGAAGCTGTTGCTCAGCGCTACGATGAATTGACTCAGCTTATGGCTCAGCCCGAGGTGGCAACCAATGTCACCCTCTTGCAGCAGTATGCGCGTGAACAGCGTGAATTAGAAGATATTGTTACTACCTACCGCGAATACCAGGTGGCCCAGCGTGCCATTGCTGAGGCCGAGGCGATGCTCGATGAGAACGATCCCGAACTGCGCGCTTTGGCGCAAGAGGAACTCGATACCCAACGTAAGCGGCTTGCTACCCTCGAAGAGCAATTGAAAGTACTCTTGTTGCCACGCGATCCCAACGACTCGAAAGATGTCATTATGGAAATTCGGCAGGGTGAAGGTGGCGACGAAGCAGCCTTGTTTGCCGCCGACCTCTTCCGCATGTACACCCGCTTTGCCGAGTCGCGAGGATGGAAGGTAGAAGTCGATAGCCTTACCGAAAATGGTATTGGCGGGATTAAAGAAGTCATTTTCCAGATTCACGGTGAAGGGGCGTACAGTCAGTTGAAATACGAGGGTGGGGTACATCGCGTGCAACGAGTACCGGCAACCGAAGCACGTGGGCGCATCCATACATCAACCGCGACCGTCGCTGTGTTGCCGGAGGTCGAAGAGACCGAGATCGAGATCAAACCCGAAGACTTACGTATCGATGTCTTTCGCAGTGCTGGTCACGGTGGGCAAGGAGTGAATACGACCGACTCGGCAGTGCGGATCGTGTACAAGCCCGGCACCCCGGAAGAGATAGTCGTCACCTGCCAAGATGGCCGTTCGCAGATTCAAAACCGTGAACGAGCTATGACCGTCTTGCGCGCTCGGCTCTATGCGCGTGAACAAGAGAAGCGCCAACGCGAAATCGGTGCCTCACGGCTGGCTCAAGTCGGCAGTGGGGAGCGCGCTGAAAAGATTCGCACCTACAACTTCCCCCAAGATCGCATTACCGATCATCGCATCGGTCAAAACTTCTCAAACTTGCCGGCAGTACTCGACGGTGAACTCGATAAGATCATCGAGGCCCTGATCGTGTACGATACTGCCGAACGGCTGCGAGCGAGCGGCATCAGCAACAATTAACTTACGTAGACACGCTATAATACTACGCAATATCGTTCCGACTCCGGGAAGAAAATCATGCTGACACCGGCGCTCGCGGCTTTTATTGAACGCATGCCCAAAATCGAATTACACCTTCACCTCGAAGGTGCCGTTGCCCCTCGCACCTTTCTAGAGCTAAGCCGACGCAACGGTATCCCTCTTCCCGTGAGTACCGAACAAGAATTGGCGCAACTCTTCCATTACGACGATTTTCACGCCTTTCTCGATACATTTATGGCGCTCGCGGCAACTATCGTGTCCGGCGAAGATTTTGAATTGCTGGCTTTCGAACTGGGCATGCAACTGGCAGCACAGCGTGTTGTCTACGCCGAAGTGATGTTGTCACCGATGCAACACGTGCGGCGTGGCGTCGATCTCGTCGAGACGCTGGCCGGTACTGCCGCCGGTTTTGCCCGTGCTGCGCAATACGGAGGGCCACGGGTGGGGTTGGTCCTCGATTATGGCCGCCAGTATGGTGCCGCTGCTGCATGGCCGATCCTCGAGACGGCCATCGCATGCCGTTCCTACGGTGTGGTAGGATGGTCAATCGGTGGGAATGAGATCGGTCATCCACCCGAAGAGTTTATCGATCTGTTCACCGCCGCCCGCACCGCCGGCCTAGGAGTGATGGCCCACGCCGGCGAAGTGGTTGGGCCGACCAGTGTGTGGGGCGCAATTGATGTCCTCGCAGTAAGCCGGATCGGTCACGGCATCCGCAGTGTGAATGATCCGTTGCTGATGCAGACCCTGACCGAACGCCAGATCGTGCTCGATGTTTGTCCGAGTAGCAATGTTCGCACAAAAGCGGTTCCAACATGGTCGAGTCATCCCCTACGTCGGTTATACGATAACGGCGTATTGGTCACGATCAATTCCGATGACCCCACCTTCTTCGAGACCACGATCAGTGAAGAATTTCGCCGTGCGGTCACCTATCTCGGTTTTACTGCCGATGAGTTCTGTCAGATCACACGCACTGCGGCACAAGCCGCCTTCTTACCGATAGATGAACGGGCTGCCCTTATCACCACCGTTGAACATCATCTCCAAACCCTACGCACCGAACTCGGTGTATGAACAATTGCCGGTGCAACCGACAGAATATGCTACAATACGATATATCGTGAATGGAGCGTTCGTACTGCGGCAAGGCAAGCCGGTGCGCACCGATGCGTGAATCTGCGCTGCGGAAACGATCCCCAGCGCTGTCTGTACAAGACGTGCTTATCAATTCAATCGGCGATAGTCAAGTTACACGAGGTCACCAGTGACACAGAACGGCCAGGAACGATCAGTTGTACTGGAAGCTCGCGGGATTACCAAACGCTTTCCCGGTGTCATCGCTAATGACAATGTGTCGCTGAAGCTACACAAGGGCGAGGTATTGGCCTTGCTCGGCGAAAACGGCGCCGGTAAATCAACACTCATGAATATTCTGTACGGGCTGTACCATCAAGACGAGGGCGAAATCTTTGTCAAGGGTGAACCAATCCGGATTAGTAATCCGCATGAATCGATTGCCCGTGGGATCGGAATGGTACACCAGCACTTCCAATTGGTACCGGTGATGACCGTAACCGAAAACATCATCCTCGGGAACGAAGTCACCAACGGCCCGTTCCTTAACCGCAAACAGGCTGCTGAACGCATTCGGGCTATCTCCGCCCAGTATGGCCTCCCCGTTGACCCTGATGCTTTAGTTGCCGATCTTGATGTAGGGGCACAGCAGCGCGTTGAGATTATCAAGGCGCTTTATCGAAACGCCGATATTCTCATTCTCGATGAGCCAACCGCAGTGCTGACGCCGCAAGAGGCTGACGATCTCGTGCGGGTTATGCGTACACTGACGGCTCAAGGCGCTTCGATCATCTTCATTACGCATAAGTTGCGTGAAGTTCTTGAGGTTGCCGACCGGATTATCGTGCTGCGTAATGGTAGGGTAGTCGGTGAAACGACCCCGGCGCAAGCGACTGAAGCGAGTCTGGCCGCGATGATGGTCGGACGCGAAGTTATTTTAAAAGTTGAGAAGCAGCCGGCTCACCCCGGCGAGCCGGTTCTCGAAGTCCGTGACTTGCATGTGCGCGATGACCGTCATTTGTTGGCAGTACGTGGAGTCACTCTCGAAATACGCGCAGGTGAGATCCTCGGAATCGCTGGCGTACAAGGCAACGGCCAAACCGAACTGGTTGCGGCACTCACCGGTCTGCGGCCAAGTGAAGCCGGCACTGTTCGGATTGCCGGTGTTGATGTGACCAACGCTACACCACGTAACATTAGCGAGTTGGGTGTGGCCCATATTCCCGAAGATCGTCAGCGCGACGGGTTAGTGACCTCGTACCCGCTGACCGATAACTCAGTTCTGGAATTGTACTATTTGCCGCCGTTTGCCAACGGGATTGTGCGCAACGATCAGGCCATTAGCGAGCATTGCACACGTTTGGTTGCCGAGTTCGATGTGCGCACACCGAGCATCCACGTACCGGCTAGTTCACTGAGCGGTGGTAACCAGCAAAAGCTGATTGTGGCCCGCGAGTTTACCCGCCCGCTGAAATTGCTGATCGCGGCTCAACCAACCCGTGGGATTGACGTCGGTTCGATAGAGTTTATCCATAATCAGATCGTGAAAAAGCGTGATGAGGGCGTTGCTATCTTACTGGTATCCGCCGAACTCGATGAGATTTTGTCTCTGGCCGACCGCATTGCCGTCATGTATCACGGCCAGATCGTCGCAACGGTGAAAAACGGCGAACTCTCACGCGAAGAACTTGGTCTGTTGATGGCCGGTGCGACGCTCGATCGCTCGCTACCGGTTGTTGCCTAAGCGCGAGCAGTCAGGGAGAACAGCATGGCGCAAGCAGCCACCGAAACAGGAGTACGACCCTCGGCGCTCCGCCACTTTTGGGATCGCTGGTCGGGAATACTAGTGCCGATCCTTGCGGTGTTTAGCGCGTTGGTGGTCGGCGCATTCATTATCGGAATTACCGGTGCGGACTGGCAAGCCGCCTATATTGGCCTCTGGGAAGGCTCATTTGGCTCGCCACGGGCCATCGCCGATACGGTTGTGCGTTCGACACCGTTTATCATCTGTGGTTTGTGCGTAGCGTTAGCCTTCAAAGCCGGCTTGTTTAATATTGGTGCAGAAGGCCAACTCTACGCCGGGGCTGTTGCTGCGGTCGTGATCGGGACAACGTTGCAAATGCCGGCGATTTTTCACATTCCGACCGCGTTGATCGCCGGCGCACTTGGTGGGGCAGCCTGGGCCGCTATTGCCGGTTTTCTCAAAGCTCGCACCGGGGCGCACGAGGTGATCAATACGATCATGCTCAACTACATTGCCCTTCGTATGACCGACTGGCTCATCCGTAGTAAGACACCCTACATTTTGGGCGATCCTGCCGACACGACCGGTGCCCGGTCACGGCTGATTGTTGAGACAGCTCGCTTACCCGGTATTCAAGTTGGGAGTTCGACGGTACTGCACCTCGGCATTCCGCTAGCACTCGTACTTGTCTTTGTCGTCGCCTGGCTGCTCTACCGCACGACGCTAGGTTTCGAGATGCGCACTGCCGGCACAAATCCGAATGCTGCCCGCTACGCCGGGATGAGCGTGCCTCGCACCATCGTTTTGGCGATGGCGTTGGCCGGTGGGCTGGCCGGGATTGCCGGTGCAATTGAAGTGATCGGTGTTCGGGGGGCGCTGAGTGCTGATTTCTTTTCCGGCCTCGGCTTCGACGCGATTGCCGTAGCCCTTTTGGCCCGTGCTAATCCGGTTGGGATTATCTTTTCGGGGTTGCTGTGGGGCGGTTTGCTGACCGGTGCTCGCCTAATGCAGGTACGAGCTAGCCTGTCCATCGACGTGATCAAGATAGTCCAGGCACTGATCATTATGTTCGTTGCCGCCGACCAGATTGTGCGGTTTATCTATCGGCTACCCAAACGTAAACCCGGCGAAGAGACGCAACTCTCGAAGGGATGGGGCGGGTAACGGTACCGACCACGCAGCCCCAACTTCTATCGCACAGAGGAATATCGCAACGGCGGCGCTCAGGTGAGCGCCGCTCTATACCTCAGCAAACACTATGGATGACATCACCATGCAAAATCGTCCGGCTAAAGCTGCCGCCGAAGAGCGGATGGCCGAGATCATCTTGCCACATCAGACCAACGGCTACGGAACGATGTTTGGCGGTGACGTGATGGCACTGATGGATAAAGCTGCTGCTATCGCCGCCCTGCGCTTCTGCCGTTTGCCGGTTGTTACGGCTTCAACGGAACGGATCGATTTTCGCACGCCGATTGGGCAAGGCGAAATCGTTGAAGCCTTCTCACGTGTGATTTATGTCGGACGCAGCTCAATGGTTGTACGCGTTCACCTTTTCGCCGAACATCCGTTGATCGGCGACCGTCGCCTCTGTACAACTGGCTATTTTAGTATGGTTGCGATTAATCGTGACGGTGGCCCTTCGCCAACCGTGCCGCAACTCCTCTTACTTGACGACGAAGCCCGCGCCGAACACGCGATTGGAGCCGAGATCCACGCTGCCATCGCTGCGCGCCGTAATGCAGGAAAACGATGATCGACGAATCACTGTTTCGCCAAACGATGAGCCATTTTGCCTCGGGAGTGACGGTAGTTACCACGAATTACGAAGGTCGGTTGGCCGGACTGACGGTCAGTTCGTTTGCGTCGCTTTCCTTATATCCGCCACTCGTGCTCGTATGTATCGACCGTTCTGCCGCCAGCCACGATGTGATCGCTGCTGCCGGGCAGTTCGCCGTCAATATTCTGTCTGAAGATCAAGAATACCTCTCACGTCGCTTCGCCATGCACGATGGTGAAAAGTTTGCGCCACACAGTTTTACCCTCTCGCCGCGTGGCTTACCACTCCTCAATGGCGTGTTGGCCCAGATTGAGTGCCGCCTGCATAGTGCGTTGCCCGGTGGCGACCATACTATCTTTACCGGCGAAGTAGTAGATGCACGTGTGTTTGGCGGACGACCGCTCCTGTACTATCGGTCGGGGTACCACCAGTTGGGGTAGGTGAGTCAGCGCGTTCGGGCAACTCATGAATGGCAAGAGCGGATATAGATGGCGGGTGCATGAGCACAGTGGTGTGTGACCCACAAGGGCGTGGTATAGTTGCCCCAAGCTATTGTAAGGAAACACACCGATCAGCACGATCCCCTGACACGGCTGATGGTTACGTTAACGGCATGAACTATGGCAGCCGCACCAGTATGACTAATTACCGACCTTCTTGCCAATTCAGATCGCACTGGCCCGCCATACTGAAGTACTGGCTGCTATGCCTCCTCTGGTTAGCGGCGTGTAGTGGGTCACCGACACCGATGCACGGACCGGTTCAAATACCTACGCTCATGCCCACCGTCCCTGCTTCTCCGACAGCCACAGTTCAGGAGTGGCAAGTGCTGACAACCGGGATTGAATTCCGTCGCCTTGATGCACCGGGTTCATCCGTGCAGGTTATTCGCGTCGATCCAACGCAGGTACGGTTCGTAGTAGGCTACGATCCGACCGCGCCACGGATGCTGAGTGCGTGGGCTGCGCAATACAGTGCGGTCGCTGCAATTAACGGTGGTTTTTTTAACAGAGCTGGTGAGCCGGTCGCCTTGCTGATCAGTAATCGGCAGATCATTGGCCAAAGTTACGTCGAGCAGGGTGGAATGTTTGCGGTTGATGCAGAAGGGAGACCGCACCTGTGGCCATTGGCCGAGCAACCCTACGACGGTACCGTTTTCGAGCAAGCAATTCAAGGATGGCCGCTGTTGGTACGTTCGGATGGCACTGCCGCATATACCGATGAAGATGGTCAACGCGCGCGTCGCAGCGCTATCGCGCTCGATGATCAAGGACATGTGCTGCTCATCGTTGCGCCCGCCGCCAGCTTTAGCCTTGCGGAATGGTCACAATTTTTAGCGACCGCCGATCTTGAACTTACCATCGCTGTTAATCTCGATGGTGGCTCATCGAGTGGATTGATGGCGCAGAGTGACCACGGCAATATCCGGATCGACTCCTTTGTCCCTTTGCCCTTTGCCCTGCTGGTACTTCCCCTTTGACAGTCGGTCAGAGCAAGGGTAAGATGCTCAAAGATTCACTGTACGAACACCCTGCAGTGAACAAAACGACTCGTTAGCACACATCCACTTGGTGAACATAAGGAAGATCGGTGCGAAACTGGAAATTATGGCTTGGATTCATCATTAGTATCATATTCCTCGGTGTCGCCCTCTACGGTCTCGATCTCGTCCATTTCTGGGAAGCACTGCGCGAGGCGAATTACTGGTGGCTGATACCGGGCATTGTCGTTTATTTTGCCACGGTCTGGGTGCGCACGTGGCGCTGGCAATCGATGCTCAATCACATTGCCTTTGTGCCGTTACGCTCCCTCTTCCCAATTGTGGTTATCGGTTACATGGGGAATAACGTCTACCCTGCACGCGCCGGCGAAGTGTTGCGGAGCTATGTGCTGCGTCGCAATTGCGGTATCGCGATGAGTGCCTCGTTGGCGACCGTCGTGCTTGAACGACTGTTTGACGGTCTGGTGATGCTCTTGTTCGTCGCAATTACCCTTCCCTTTGCTCCTTTGCCGAACACATTCCGCACCCTCGTGATCGGGTTTAGTGCGATGTTTATCGTAGCATTGATCGGCTTCATTGCCGTCGCTGCTTATCCACAACGTATGAGTCGGCTCTACACCTTAACCGTTGATCGTTTTGCCCCACCATTTTTGCGCCCGCGTATTCACGGCCTTTTTGATCGGTTCATCATCGGCCTACAATCGCTGCGTAGCCCACGTGAGATGCTGGTTATTCTGATGACCTCAACGCTGATCTGGTTAGGTGAAACGTTAAAATACTGGTTTGTGATGCATGCTTTTCCGTTTGAAGTATCGTTTCTCGTCTTGATGCTCATGACGGCGGTGGTGAATCTCGTTACCACCATCCCCTCCACACCGGGATATATCGGTACGTTTGATGCGCCCGGCATTGCGATTTTGACCCAATTCGGTGTTGTCCATGCGATCGCTGCCGGCTATACGCTGGTATTACACGTTGCGTTATGGTTGCCGGTTACCCTGCTTGGTGCATGGTATATGCTGCGTCAAAGCCTGACATGGCGCGATATGGAGCGAGCGGCAGCGTTGCAATCTCAAACAAGCCCCTCGGCCAACGATGAAGCTATCACGACACAAAAGGTTCTGCCATGAAGGTTGCGATCATCGGTGCGGGCTTTGCCGGTCTGAGCGCTGCCTATGACCTTGCCGGCCACGGCTATACGGTCACGATCTACGAAGCCGGCGAGCAGGTAGGAGGCTTAGCCAGTGGTTTTCGCGATCCGACGTGGGAATGGCCGCTCGAGCGATTTTATCATCATATCTTCACCACCGATCATGCCATTATTGCCCTGACCAACGAGATCGGCCTGCGTGACCGGCTCTTCTTTCGCAGTCCGGTGACGGCTCAATGGTGGCGAGGACGCGGTTATGCCCTCGATGGCGTGCTGCCGGTGTTACGTTTTCCCGGCTTACCCTTCATCGACCGGTTACGGTTTGGGTTGACCGCGTTTTACCTCAAGTATCTTACGAACAATTGGCAGAAACTCGAACAAACCACCGCTACAGCATGGATCGAGCGCTTTTCGGGCAAGAACGCTGCACAGGTAATCTGGCATCCATTACTCGAAGGAAAGTTCGGTCTTCACGCCGATGAGGTCAATATGGCGTGGCTCTGGGCACGACTTCGCGCACGTAGCTTTCAGTTGGGCTACTTTGTCGGCGGTTTTCAAGCATTCGCCGACGCATTATGTGCAGCATGCCTCCGTCGCGGCGTACAGGTTGTACTGCAAACACCGGTGAAAGCCGTTCACCAAACTGCCGGCGGTTGGCAGGTACTGGCCGGTGATCATCCGCCAACCGACTATGATGCTCTGCTCGTTACCGGATCGCCAGAACTGTTGGCACGGCTGGTTCCGCATCTCCCGAGTGGCTACCTCGGCCAATTACACCGGTTGCGTTCGATGGGTGCAGTTGTGATGACTATCGCTCTACGTCGACCGCTTACCAACGGCATCTACTGGCTCAATCTACCGAAGGATGAATTCCCGTTTCTGGCGCTGGTTGAACATACGAACTTTATTGAACCGAGTCGCTATGGCGGTGATAATCTGATTTACTGCGGCGATTATCTCGACCCCGACCACGAGTATTTTCGGCTCACCCCAGAAGGGTTGCTCGAACGCTTTGTGCCGGCACTACGCCAGATCAACCCCGCCTTCCAACGCGAATGGGTACGAGCCTATTGGCTACACCGCGAACTCTACGCTCAACCGATTGTGCCGGTTAACCATAGCCGCAACATTCCGCCCATCCCAACTCCCCTGCCCGGCCTCTATTGGGCTAGCATGAGCCAAGTCTATCCGTGGGATCGCGGCACCAACTACGCAGTCGAATTGGGCCGACGGGCGGCACGGATCATGCGCGAACACCTGCACCCTAAGCCACAGGCGGTACCATCAGGCTATTGAGACAGAGAGACCGGCGTAGTACAAAAGCGACACAGACGTTGTTTGTCGCTATAAGGGGAGGTGATAGTTGCAATATCGGCTTGGCTTGATAGTTCTCCTCTGTGGGCTTATTATCGGCTGTAGCGCCGGAGTGAATACGCCGGCTCCTACGCAAGCTCAGCAGCCCACTACAACCTCCACTATCGGATCGGCAACCGCCGCTTTACCGCCGACCGGCGTCCCGGCAACGACATCGACAACCGCTACCCCAACCAGCTCCGGCTATGCCATTCGTTTCTTTGGCAGTAGTAACGACGACCGTGACCGCATCAAGATACCGCTGGGAACTATCGATAGCAGTGGTCAGCTCACCACTTCCCGACCGGTCAATGTGAGCGGCGATCTGACGATTGAGTTCTGGATGAAAGCCACCGCCAGCGATAATACCGCTCCTGATTGTGATGGATGGTACTACGGCAATATTATCATCGATCGTGATGTCTTTTGGGCAGGTGATTATGGTGACTACGGTATTGCCATCTGCGCGAACAAACTCGTGGTCGGATTCAGCGTTGATAGCGATGATCGGCTGCTCACAGGCAACACCATCATCACGGACGGAGCCTGGCATCATATCGCCGTTACCCGCGCCAATAGCGGAGAAGTACGCTTGTTCGTTGATGGACAGCTCGATGCAACAATGATCGGACCAAGTGGACGGATCGATTACCGGCTCAATCGCCCCACCGATTATCCCAACAGTGATCCCTACCTTGTGTTTGGAGCTGAAAAACACAAGGTAACCGGTAGCCTTCACTACAACGGCCTACTCGACGATGTCCGCATATCAAACGTGGTGCGTTACACCGACCCATTTAGCCGGCCCACGACACCGCACGCCATTGATGCAAACACCATCGCGCTTTACCGCTTCGATGAAGGTAGTGGTACGACAATCGCTGATAGCACACCAGGCAACCAAAGCCCCGGCGAATTGAAACCACGTCCCGAAGGCGCTGCACAACACTGGTCAACCGACACCCCTTTCACCAGCAGCACCCCCTTAACTTAACGCCGCGTGCCTTTATCCAGATGATTATAAAGTCATGAAGAGAAACTTCAGCACTGCTTGGTGATGGCTATTGCTGCAATAAACTCTTCATCTGGCGAAAGATAAAGCGCGCCGCAAATTGCGGATTAAGGCGCGAGAGGAGATCCATCAACCGCGCATCACTCCCGACTAACACCCGATACCGGTTGCGTTCGATACCCTCAACAATTATCTGAGCCGCGCGCTCTGGTGCAAGTGCCGTCGGCGCACGCCGGTTATTGGTCGTCCCCGTCGGTAACCGATTCACGCCCGAATTGGCAACGATATTGGTACTCACCGCGCCGGGAAAGACAACCGTGACACACACGTTTGTTGTGAGCAATTCTGCATAGAGACCTTCGGTAAACAACTTCACCGCCGCCTTCGCCGCACCATAGATCGTCTGGCCCGGTACCGGTAAAAAGCCGCCCATGCTCGAAACATTAACGATATGCGCTTCAGGTCGCGAGAGGAGATGGGGCAAAAAGGCTTTGGTCATCCATACAGTACCGTAGAAATTGACCTTCATCACCCGTTCGATGGTGGCTTCATCAAGATCAGGCACCCGTAGAAACGGCTGGATGATGCCGGCATTATTGATCAAACCATCAACGACCCCGTGAGCCGCGATAACCTGATCGGGCAGGGCCGCTACCGCTGCCCGATCGGTAATATCGACCGTGTGGGTAGACAACCGATTCGCCGATGAACCGGCCATTTGTGCCGTCTCCTGTAAGGTAGTCGGGTTCAGATCAACTGCAGCGACGCGCGCCCCCTTGGTCAGGAGGTGCAAAACAAGCGCTCGACCGATGCCACTACCACCACCGGTAACAACGATGACTTTGTTGTTGACAAGCATGCTGGTATCCTCATCCTTAGATGTCGGCCACATGCTGACCGACGAGGATACCATACGCCTAATTATCTGTTTCGTCAACGAATAGTACCGGTCCAGGCGACCGCACGTACACCATCCCCCCGCCCCTGCATCACCTATACCATGCGGCAAAGTGATGCACCGGACCATGGCCTTGCCCCAGGCCGGGTGCGTGTTGCAAAGCGAGCGTAATGTAGTCCTTCGCTGCCTGCACCGCCTCAGGCACCGACAAACCTTTTGCTAACCCGGCAGCAATCGCCGAGGCAAACGTGCAGCCAGTACCGTGGGTATGCCTTGTCTCGATCCGTGATGAACTGAAATAACGATACCCATGGCCATCGTACAACACATCAACGCTATCATCGGCCAAATGACCGCCCTTGACCAACACCCACCGTGGACCGAGCGCATGAATCTGCTGGGCGGCCTGTTCCATCTCGGCAACAGAAGTGATGTTCAGACCAGTTAACGCCTTTGCTTCGGGCAAGTTAGGTGTCACAATGGTTGCCAGTGGAAACAGGAGTGAGATCAGTGCGGTTCGTGCCTCTGGGCGTAATAATAGATCGCCGCTTTTAGCAACCATCACCGGATCGACCACTAGATACGGCCAGCGGTAGGTGCGCGCTTTCTCGGCCACAACGGCAATAATCTCAGCATTCGCCAACATACCGGTTTTGACGGCATCAACACCAATATCGGTAACCACCGAATCGATCTGCTGTGCCACCAATACCGCCGGTAATTCAAACACCGCCTGGACACCGATGGTGTTCTGCGCCGTCACCGCTGTCAAAGCACTCATCCCATAGACACCGAGGGCGGCAAAAGCTTTCAGATCGGCTTGAATACCGGCGCCACCTCCTGAATCGGAACCGGCAATGGTCAGACAACGTGGCAAGCTCATCGGCATTTCGCCTCCTCTTCCATATGTATCCTCAATCTGACGCAGCTTCACGGCGTTGGCGGCTTGCGTTTACCATCGCACGCAACTCCTGGGCCGCAACCGCAATATCTTCGGCGGCGACCACTGCCGACACCACGGCAATCCCGTCAGGACCGGCAGCCATGACCTCAGACGCATTCGTGGCATTGATTCCGCCAATCGCCACGATTGGCAACGACACGTGCTGACGGATCAAGCGTAGACCATCTACACCAATCGGTGGTGCAGCATCCGGTTTGGTTGGTGTGGCAAAGATCGGCCCGACACCGAGATAATCGGCGCCGTCTTGCACCGCTTGCACAGCTTCAGCTAACGTATTCACCGAAATACCCAGGATTTTGTCAGGACCGATCAAGCGACGGGCCAACGCCGCCGGCATATCATCTTGACCGAGATGCACACCGTCGGCATCAACAGCTAACGCGACATCGAGGCGGTCATTGACAATCAATGGCACACCGGTGCGGCGCGTCAACTCACGCAAGACCTGAGCTTCGGCTACCATCTGTCGGGTCGGGGCCTGCTTTTCCCGATACTGCACTACCGTTGCGCCACCGGCAATTGCAGCCTCGATCACCGCTACATGCGAACGGCCACGGGAGAAACCGGCATCGGTAACGACATACAAACTCCAATCAACGGCTTGCCTGAGCGCCATATCCATTCCTCACAAGGCCGGTATGCTGGCACCGCACCACACATACCGACCACTCACGACTACGACTGCGCCACTGTCTTACTCTGTTCCGTACTGAGATCGACTACCCGCGCACCTGCCCGAATCTGATCGGTTGCGAGGTGATAGATCGCATCATAGAAGGCTACTTTAAAACTGGCCGGACCACGTGCCTGTGGTGCAGCCAGCTCAGCCGCCAAACCAAAACAAGCCAAGCCGGCAGCAGCGGCAAAGAGATAATCACGCTCGACTGCGGCAAAGGCGGCAATAACCGTTGTTGCCGAGCAACCGGTACCGGTCAGCGTCTTGAGCCATTCGTGACCATTATCAACCGCCAACACCCGCGATCCGTCGGTGACGAGATCGCGTCGTCCGGTCACGGCTACCACCGTGTGATACTGACGGGCCAGTGCCTGGGCAGCGGCCAGCGGATCATCGGCCTCAACGACCGCCTCAACCCCTTTCACGACACCACCCATCCCGGCTAAGGCACCGATCTCACCCGAATTTCCACGGATCACAGCAACCTGCAACGTCTCCAGCAGGCGGCGATTACTACTCGTGCGCAACGATGTTGCGCCAGCCCCGACCGGATCGAGTACAATCGGAATACCGAGTTCATTTGCCCGCTTGCCGGCAATGAGCATCGCCTCGATCCAATCTGGTGAAAGCGTACCAACATTCAGCACCAACGCTCCAGCAGCCGCCACCATCTCGGCCACTTCCTCTCGGTCGTGCGCCATCACCGGTAGCCCACCGATATGCAGGGTTACATTAGCCGTATCGTTCATTACGACAAAATTGGTAATGTGGTGAATGAGAGGGCGCTGCTGGCGCACCCGATCTCGCAACTCGGCGATCCGGTCATTGAACGTCATCACAACCTCCTTGCGCCAGTGAACGGACGAGCGCGGCGATAGGGGTAAAAAAACCGCCCTGCCGCGGCAGGACGGTTATACTCGATCGCACAGACTCAGATAGCGAGTCTGCGAACTGCTCCTCCCTCCGCTGGCATAACCCAGATCAGGTTCAGAGGGTCGGTACCGGTGGCAATAGCCAAAGGTACCCTCTCAGCCCGGCTCCCCCAGGCTCCCCTGGCATCCATGTTAGTCTCATCATAGCATGGATAGACGGCGTATGCAATTCCTACCGGCGACAGTTTGACGGCATTTTTACAGACTGGTATAATGCAGGCTTGACGTGAGCAATCTGTTCACGGATATGTTGTATTGTCGTCTAACTTGAGGAAAGTCGTTACGATGACGGTTGACCTGACGACAACCGTCATCGCTCACCAGACGAAGGAGTCGCGCTATCAGAGACCGGTTTCGCATCAACAATCGCATTCGCGCCCGTGAAGTCCGCCTGATCGACGAAAACGGTACGCAGGTCGGCATCGTCCCCTTACGCGAGGCGCTGGCAATGGCTGAGGAGCGGGGGTACGACCTCGTTGAGGTTGCACCCAATGCGGTTCCGCCGGTATGTCGTCTGCTCGATTACGGTAAGTTCCGTTACGAGCAGAGCAAGAAGGAGCGTGAAGCGCGCCGTAATCAGAAACAGTCGGAACTCAAACAGATCCGGCTGATGCCCAAAACCGATGATCACGATATCGCTGTTAAGGCGAATCAAGCGCGGCGCTTTTTGTTGGCCGGCGATAAAGTGAAGTTTAACCTGCGCTTCCGTGGCCGCGAAGTGGCTCACCCGGAAATCGGGCGCAAGATGCTCGATGAGATTGCCGAACAGTTAAGTGATATTGCTATCATCGAGCAAAAACCACTGATGGAAGGCCGCGTGCTTTCGATGTTGCTAGCACCGAACGCGAAGGTGCTGAAAGCAGCTCAGCAGGCCCAAAAGGCTGCTGCACAGCGCCAGGCTGCGGCAACAAGTGCTGCCCCTGCTCAAACCAGCAGCACAACATCTGACACGCCGCCTCCTGATGAGGAAGTTGAGGAGGATGAAGAAGCAGACGACCTTATCGATGAAGATTACGACGAAGACGATGAGATCATCGATGAGGAGTACGACGCAGATGAGGACGACGAGGACAACGAGGACGATGAGCGCGAGCGACGGCGACGGTAACTAATGCGAGACCGGCTTGCATATTGCCGATTCGGTCGCGGTAAAGGAGTTATTCATGCCAAAGTTGAAGATGAAGACGCACAAAGGTGCTAAAAAGCGCTTTAAAATAACGGCGTCAGGTAAGTTTCTGCAACAGCGTGGTGTGCGTGGCAATAAGCGCAATCGGCCTAGCCGCTCACAACGTGCGTGGGGTAAGGATCAACCCACCTCACCGGCTAATCGCCGGTTGCTGCAAGTAGCCTTGCCTTACGGCCTTGACTAAGCTTGTGGGCTACACCTTGCTCACAGTTCCTGTTACCGCAGAGTAGTATCTCTGCGAATTCGTTATACCAGCATGTTAATCGTTTGAGTTCGGATGTAGTTCAGGGTTCGGTTTGCCACCCCCTGACCTATCCGCTAAAGGAGAACAGATATGGCTCGTGTCAAGCGTGGCACAATGGTGCGTAAGCGCCATAAGAAACTGTTAAAACAGGCGAAGGGATACCGTGGCGCCCGCAGTCGCCACTATAAAGTGGCCCACGAAGCAGTGATGCACGCCCTCGCCGATGCTTACCGCGACCGGCGTCGGCGTAAGCGCGATTTTCGCCGCTTGTGGATTATGCGGATTAATGCCGCTGCGCGCCTTAACGGTACGACCTACAGCCGCTTGGTAAATGCGCTGAAGCAGGCTAACATCCAGATTGACCGTAAGATGCTGGCCGATCTGGCTGTGCGTGATCCGCAGGCGTTTAGCCGCATCGTGCAACAAGCGCAGGCAGCAGTTGCAGCCTAAGGTAAGTGACGTAAGACGTTCCGATACTCGATAGTTTACCGAGGTTTCAGGTAGCGAGCCGGTTGCTTGCTACCTAATTTTCTGTCATAACCATCGTCTGCAAAGTGTCTTTCACCGCCTTGCCGGCGAATGTGGGCCGATACCCGCATCACACCCACCAGGACCGGCACCGAGCGAGGCGATGGTGCACAAATCCTCTGTCTGTGGCATTCCCGTCGTATAATGGCGCTGTAGGAGACAACTTGGGTTAACACACTGTGATTACCAGCACCGCGAATCAACATGTGAAACGACTGCGTGCTCTGGCCGATACCACTCGACTTCGCCGACGTGAGCGTAGTTTCGTGATCGAAGGTGTCCGTCTTGTGAGCGATGCGTTGGCCGCCGGTGCCCATCTACAGGTAGTCTTGTATGCACCCGACCAATTAGCGACAACGGCAGCAGGTGCGACATTGCTTGCCCAGCTCCAAGACTTGCCACGCTGTTTCCCGGCCACTCCTGCTGTCGTCGCCGCTGCTGCCGATACCGAACAACCACAGGGAGTGGTTGCGGCGGTCGCCTGGCCCGACCTCCCACCTCGTCCCGGCCTCCGCCTCATACTCGACGAGATCCAAGATCCCGGTAACGTAGGTACCTTGCTGCGCTCGGCAGCCGCTGCCGGAGTAGGTCTTGTGATCTGTGCTCCCGGTACAGCCGACCCATTTAGCCCGAAAGTTGCCCGGGCGGCGATGGGAGCACATTTCATTGTGCCACTCCGCCTACTCCCATGGGACGACATTGCAACCGAATTGGCCGGCTACACGGTATACGCTGCCGATAGCGCTGCGCAACAGCCATACTACACTGTCGATTGGCGCCAACCGGCGGCATTGATCATCGGGAATGAAGCCCACGGTGTGAGCACCGCAGCGCGTACCCTTGCCCATTCCACCATTACCATCCCGATGGCCGGACCTATCGAATCGCTAAACGCCGGGGTGGCCGGCAGTATTATTCTGTTTGAAGCGCTTCGCCAGCAAACCATTCGCTCAGAACACCCGTTAGCTAACATACCTCATAACTAAGGTATAATAGCAACGCAAATACTGCCCGTATCACAAGCAAATGGTGCCGCATGACCACACTGCTCGATGAACTGACTACACTCGAACAAGAAGCACTTGACGCTCTCAACACCGTTACCGATCTGACAGCCCTCACCGAATGGAAGAGCCGCTTCATCGGTAAGCAGGGTCGTCTGACCCGCCTCAGCCGCAGTCTCGGTACCCTCCCTGTCGCCGAACGACCTTTGGCCGGCCAGCGTGTGAACTCGTTGCGTGAACAGTTAGAAGCAGCGTTCGCAGCCGCCAAAGAACGGTTGGAAGCCCAGGCGATTGCTGCTGAGTTGGCTGCTGAACGGATCGATATTACGATGCCCGGTCGCCGACCTGCTGTTGGGTATGTCCATCTCACCAACCAAATTTTGCGTCAAGTGCAGCAGATCTTCGCCGAAATGGGGTTTCAGGTTTGGGAAAGCCCTGAAGTTGAATACGATGCCTTTAACTTCAGCCTGCTCAATTTCCCCGACGATCACCCGGCCCGCGATATGCAAGACACGTTTTATGTTGAGATGCCGGCCGGTGCGCCATCGGTACTGTTGCGGACCCACACCTCTCCCGGCCAGATTCACGCGATGCGAAAGAATGCACCCAACCCGCTGCGCGTGCTGATCCCCGGCAAGGTCTATCGGAATGAACAAGTGACGGTGCGTAGCGAGATGATGTTCCACCAGTTTGAGTTTTTGGCAGTCGGTCGTCATGTGACGATGGCCGATCTCAAGGGAACATTGGGCTTCTTTGCCGAGCGTATGTTTGGGCCGGGTACGCAGGTGCGGCTACGCCCAAGCTACTTCCCCTTCACCGAACCAAGCGCCGAGATGGATGTGACCTGCTTCCTCTGCGGTGGAAAGGGCTGCCGGATTTGTAAGTATGCGGGCTGGCTTGAAATCGGTGGCTGTGGGATGGTGCATCCGAATGTGTTGCGCAACGGCGGTTACGATCCGGCTGAGTTTAGTGGCTTTGCCGGTGGGTTTGGCCCCGAACGGGTTGCAATGCTCAAATACGGCATCGATGACATCCGTTGGTTTTATAGTGGCGATCAGCGCTTTGTCGAGCAATTTGGGTAAGGTATGCGCCATGATGAGCTGAATCGAGCCATTCACGATCTGTATCGGGCCGAACACGAAGCGCTCGGCGAGCGTGGTGGTTATGAGTTACTGGAGCGAGCACGACAGTGGGATCTAGCACCCACCTTGGCTGCCGGTGGCGTGATCGTCTTTCCGCATGCCGGGGTAGCTGATTGTGGGTACCAGATTGCCGCCGCAGTTCACGCCTGCCTCGATAGCGGCGCCGACCGTGTATTGGTGATTAGTGTGCTGCATGCGTGGAACGATGAGATGGAACAGGCCCGCCGACGGGTAGCTGCCGGTGGTTCGCCTACTCACGAACGCTACTGGGGCATTCAGGGACCGGGTCTCGACCGTGGTAATGAATGGCAGCTTGACCATGCCCTTTACAGCTTCCGCTTCTTTTGGGATCTAGAAACTCGTCGCCGCGGTATTCGCGGGCCACAGGTGATCGAACGCTATCCCTATCTGGCCGGTGGTCATCCTGAAGCGTTGCCCGGTATCGACGAGCTGGTCGAACTGGCCCGTGATGCCGTCATCGTCTCTACCGCCGATCCCTTTCATCACGGTATCGGTTACGGCGATCCGCCTGAACAATCGCTTGCTCCCGAAGCCGGTGGTCTTGCCCTGGCTCGCCAAACCATTGAAGAAGGCATCCATTTACTCGCTGCCGGAGATTATTGGGGGTATAACCAACATTGTGTTCGCGCGAAAAGCGATGCCCGTGATGCGGGGCAGGTCTTCCGCTTCCTGCGCGGCCCCCTCCACGGCGAGATTCTCGATCTGGTGGCGAGTGATGCCACCCAACTGTACCAGACACCACCACCGACCTGGGTCGCTGCTTCGCTGATACGCTGGACGAAAGTAACTGCATGAACCGACATCGTTTGTGGCTATATACCGTTCTGTTCGCCGGTGTGCTGATCGCGTCAACGGCTTCGATCATGATCCGTTACGCGCAAGGGGCCGGTATGTCGTCGTTGAGTATTGCCGCCGGCCGACTTGGGCTGGCAGCACTCATCTTGACCCCGTTGGCCTTGAGTCGGGCCGGACACGAGATCCGTCAGCTTCGCCGACGTGATGTGCTCTTCGGTATGGGAGCCGGTGTCTTTCTGGCCATTCACTTCGCCAGTTGGATCAGCTCATTGGAGTATACTTCGGTTGCAAGCAGCGCGGCTCTGGTCTCGACAAACCCGCTCTGGGTCGGATTGGCATCGCTCTTTTTCTTTCGTGAACGTCTGCATTGGACGACGCTGCTCGGGATTGCCCTGACCCTCATCGGGACAATTGCCATCAGCGTGAGCGATAGTACCAATCTTGTACAAAGCAACCCACTGCTTGGGAACGCACTGGCGTTGATCGGTGCCATGACTGCGAGCGCTTACCTCCTGATCGGGCGCGATCTCCGCCGACGATTATCAGTCTTGGCCTACATTTGGCTCGTCTACACCAGTGCAGCCGTGGTGCTGATCGTGTGGGCTATCGTGACCGGTCAGCAATTCTTCGGTTTCTCACCGATCACCTACCTATTCATTCTTGGCCTGGCAGTTGGCCCGCAACTCCTTGGTCATACCGCTTTTAACTACGCGCTCAGCAGTCTGTCGGCGACCTACGTCGCGGTGGCTATTCTCGGCGAACCCATCGGCTCAACCCTGCTGGCCTTCTTCTTGTTCGGTGAGACACTGGCACTCTTACAGTTCGGCGGGATCGTGCTGCTGCTTAGCGGAATTGCGATAGCTTCCATCGCCGAACAGCGTGCTCCGTCTAGCACAACTCAACAACCTGCCGGTACATAGTAGTGGGTAAATAATGGAGAACACTATCCGTGTCTCCATACCCCGCGCGAATCACGTCGTCTGCCACGTGTGGTATCATAATGTTCTACACTATTGGTGTTGATGAGGTTTGGCCGTGTTCATCGGTCTTTCCGCTTTAAGTTTTAGCTATCGCTGTGGCCTGATCGGGCGTGGGACGGTGCGTGCCGTTAGTCATCCACTTGGTGTCGAAGATATCATCACTCTGGCAACCCGCGCCGGTCTGCAAAGTATTGAGTTTCCCCTCAGTATGCTACCCGATCTGTCGCCCAACCGGCTCAGTACACTCCGCGAGCGGTGCAATCGCTGTGGTCTCACACCGGTTGTTGATAGCGAGATTGTCGACATCGAACTGTTAAAGGCTCATATTCCGGCAGCGGCGATACTCGGTGCACACGTGCTGCGTGTCCTGATCAGCCCAGTACTTGAAGGGTATCGTCGTTCTTTCACCGACAACTGGTCGGCACATTTGGCCGATGTCACGACCCGTCTGCGTGCGGTGATCGATCTGGCCGCCGAACACAATATTGTGCTGGCAGTTGAAAACCATCAGGATGCAACGAGCGCCGATCTTGCTGCGATCTGCACCGCAGTCGATAGCCCCTTCATCGGTGTCTGCTTCGATGCTGTGAACTGCCTTGTTGTCGGTGAAACACCGTATACGGCGTTTGAACGGCTCGGCCCACTGATTCGGAATGTACATCTGGCCGATTATGAAACGTACCCCACCACCCAAGGTTGGCGACTCGTGCGTTGTGCGCTCGGCGAGGGCGACCTGGACATTCGTCGTCTGTTTGGCCTGATCGAGCAGTATGCGCCTGATGTCGCGTGTCAGATTGAGCTGGTCAGTCATAGTGCTCGTCACGTGCGTATTCTCGATGATGACTGGTGGCAAGGGTATCCGCCCTGCGATGTGCGTGAGGTGCTGCCGGTCTTGCGGCTGTTTGCCCAAACGATGCGCCTCCGTGACGATGACTGGCGCACGCCGTGGGAACGCGGTTCCGGTGAAGAGCAGATCAGTCTATACGAAGATCAACAGTACGCAACTTCAATCGCCTACCTGCGCACCATTGGGGTCTTACCTCGCTTGTAAAATCAGGACTAAAGACCTGTTGCTCGACATCATTCCAATCCGCCATGCTACAATCAACAGCAACAGGTAAGCCAAAGCACATCAAGGGTGACCAGCACCCTCAATGCTGCGTATTGTTCGTTGAGGCAAAGGATATGTACAGGCGCAGAGTATGGTGGATTGCGATTCTTCTGTTCATCGCAAGTATACTGCTATGGCCCAAAGTGAGTCTGGGGCAATCAGAAGTGACCGAGTTTTTTGTCGATACACTGGCCGATACAGCAGTCACGGATCTGAATAACCATTGTATCGACTCGCTCGCTAACAACAATTGTAGTCTGCGCCAAGCCATCGCCAAAGCAAACGCCACCTCCGGGACAAACCCGATCAGTATCAACTTCAACTTGATCACCGAAGGTACTGTAGGCACCCCTCCTTACGTCATTACGCTAACCGAACGACTGCCTCCGCTAACCCGACCAAACGTGGTGATTAGCGCCGATCTATCGTTTGGCACTCCACTGATTGCTATTAATGCCAACGGCGCCGATGCGGGTTTAGTACTGAACGGTGGTAATGCCACGATTGAAGGATTGGTCATCTATGGTGCTAGTAGCGATGCCGGAAGCTATCGCGGCAGTGGGATCTATATCAGCAGCGCCGGTAATACGGTGCGGAATTGCATTATTGGACTACAGCTTGATGGAACAGTGCCACCCGATGCCCAGCGGAATCGCAACGGCATCGTGATCATTGGCAGTGCGGCCCGTAATAATCAGATTGGTGATGTAACCAAACCGAATACGATTGCCGGTAATATCGCGAATGGGATTGTCATCACAAACGCTTCACAAAACACGATCAAGGCCAATCGGATCGGTGTGCTGTTCACAACCTCAACCGTCGCTCGATCGAACGGTGGGTACGGTATTCAGATTCTGAGCGACCTTACCATCGATCCTAATGCCCGAACTGAACTCAACATTGTCGGCGGCGCCACAAATGCTGAACGCAATATCATCGGTGCGAATTCATTGAGCGGTATTCTTATCGGCGGCACACAGACTTATACGACAACCATCAGTAGTAACCTTATCGGCGTAAATCTCGACGGTGAACCGGCGTTTGGTAACGGCGGCGATGGTATCCGGATCGAAGATGGCGCCCGAGGAACGATGATCGGCAGCCCTAACGTCACCCAACCGCTCGTGATCAGCGGTAACAACGGGTATGGAATACACGTGCGGAGTGGTGGTGGAGCGGCACCGGTGCAAACAATGATCAATGGGTATACAGTGATTGGGCTAAGTCGGAGCCGCACGAGCACCCGCCCGAACAACCAGGGTGGGATCCGATTTAGCGAAAGCACCGGCACGGCAACAATCGGCAGTGATAACGGAGATGTGCAGATCGGCGGTAACGGTGGACCAGGTATTTGGATCGGTAACGGGGTTGCTAACGCCACCATCACGCGCACGTTTGTCGGCGTTCTCCCCAACGTCACAACAACCTTTGTCAATAATGGCGGTATCCGGTTTGATGGTGTTGCTGAAGTGACAATGACCAGATCGGTCATTGCTGCCAACACCAATTATGATGTTCACATCAATAATGTGGGCCGGGTAACGCTCGACGGTAATATCATCGGTCTCAGTGCCGATGGTCGTACTGCACTCGGTAGTACGAGCGCCGGGATTACGGTAGTCAATAGCGCCAACGTAACCATCGGTGATAGTAGTGGAAATGTGATTGCAGCAACCAATGGCCCTGGGATCGAGATCGGTGGCACGACTAATCTAACCATTACTATTCGTGCTAATACCTTCGGGCTGCGCCGCGATACAACCGGTGATGCGTTTAGTGTTGCTGCCCCAAACAACGGCCCTGCAATTAGAGTCGGGAACAGCGCACAGATAACCATTGCCAACAATCTGATCGCCGGTGATGGTAGCAATACCGGTATTGAACTACATAATGTCGAGCAGGTAACCGTTCAGCAGAATCAAATCGGCTGGATCGCCGATCCGAACGGTGGGTCGAACCCGCTCCCTCGTCCGGCCAGGATTGGCATTGCCCTCACCAATGTGACAACGGCTACCCTCGCTGCCAATCAAATCCGCCTCAACGCAGATGATGGGATTCAACTGACTCATTCATCCGCCATCACCATCAACAATAATAACGTCATTGAGCAGAACAACGGAGATGGAGTTCAAGTTGGCGGTACGAGCCTCGGTGTTACCATCACGACCAATCGATTACGCGCTAACACCGGTTACGGCGTCCGCGTTACCGACAACGCCCGCCGCGTCAGTATTACACAAAATCAGATGGCGGCCAATACGCTGGGCGGGATCGCGTTGGTCAATACAACGTTGTACAACGGCACACTACCTGATCCTGATCAGAACCTCGACCGGCCAAACCATAGCATCGATCCGCCGTTTAACCTCCAGCTCTTCCAAGACGGTGGTGTGAGTGGGAATGTCTTTACCAGTACTGCCGAACAGGAAGCAAATCTTGAGCCGGTATCGGCATGTGTTAGTTGTTCCATCCAAATTTACAGCACCGATCCCGATCTACCGACACCGGACGAGCAAGGTTGGCAGCAACTCGCTAATGTCAGTGTGAATGGGGCCGGTGCATTCAGCACACTTCTTAGTCCGCCACCACAGAGCTATCGTCAGCTCGTCTTCGCGGCTACCGACCAATTCGGTAATACTTCAGTCTTCCGTTCCTTCACACCGGTCTTTGATCTACGACTGATTCCAATCGATCCGATTGAACAGAGTGCTGCTCCCGGTAGCACCATCAACTACCGACTACGGATCGAAAACCACGGAAACCTTGGCGTTAATCGGATCCGGCTTACCACAACCGGAACCCTCAGCGGGTGGACAGCGACCGTCGCGCCGAGCGAACGCTTTACCCTCTTGCCTGGTGCCAGCCAGCTCCTTACCGTTACCCTCACGCTGCCGACGGGTTCTCATCCATCGGTGCAAGTACCGATTACCGACACGACAACCCTCTCGCTAACGGCGCCGGCTCTCAATCCGATTACACAAACCCTCACTACCACCGTCCAGGCTCTACCGGTACTCATCGCCGATCCGGTTAATAGTACAGCGACCGTTCTCCCTGCCGACACGTACATCTACCACCACCGCATCACTAACAATGGTAATGTGACGGTGCCGGTTGACGTTAGTGCCGCTACCGCCGATCCGATTGGACTAGACACCTACAACACCACTGTGTTGACACCGACGGTTACATTAGCGCCGGGAGCCAGCGCCGAGATTGCAGTTCGTATCACTGTACCGTCAGCCGCCCAGACTACCGACCCCGACGGTAATCCGCTACGGGCCACAACCGTGATTACCGCTACCCCACGTGGCTTCGGCGCACAAACCATCACGATGAGTGACACAACCAGCGTCGGGTTACGGTATGGGGCCGAATTACGCAGCAGCTATGAACAAGACGTGCAAGCTGGTCGCGAGGTCGTCTTCTTGCACACGCTGCGCAATACCAGCAATGGCCGCGCAACCTTCCAACTCAATTTTGCCGCCAGCCGTGGCAGTACAATGGTAGCCTTTGAGTCAGGAACGAGTGGTGTTACGATCAGCGGCAATACGGTGACACTCGACAACATCGCCGGCGCCGGTCGGATTAATCAGATTACGTTACGTGTCCGAGTACGGATCAGTGAATTGATTTTGCCCGGTAGCCGCGAAACGTTACGCATTTGGGCATCAATCCCCGGTTCGACTGAACCGCTGAGCGGGGCAGAAGTTCAGAATACAGCAATTGTCCGCGACTCATCAGGCGTCTTGGTACCGGTAGTCTGGATTCCGCTCATACTCCAGTAGGAATGGCCCTATGCACCGTCATCTGCACGTTGCCATCCTGATAATTATCTTGATCGGCTTGTTGCCTACAACCAAACCGGTCTACGCCGCTGCATTTGTAGTTAACTCACTGGCCGACACCGACGACGGGACTTGTACCACCAGTGCCAACGGATGTACACTGCGCGAAGCTATCAATGCCGCGAACAGTAATGGTATCCCCGACACGATCACCTTTAGCGTGAGCGGAACGATCTACATCCAAAACGCCGGGCTACCACCACTAACCGAAGGCAATACCACGATTGACGGTGGCAATGGGCATACGGTGGTCATCAGCGGCGAACAGTTGCGTGACGCTAACGATACCCCGATCCCAGCGCATGGTTTGGGCATCGCATCCAATAACAACGTTATTCGCGGACTGGTGATTATCCGCTTTAGTCGCGGTACCAGTGTCGGCGGTGCCGGTATTTACCTGTATAACAATGCGCAGAACAATCTGATCGCTAATAACTGGATCGGCCATCTGAACGGTTTGCCTGAACCGAACACGGGGTATGGTATCCTCGTCGATGGTGGCGCAAGCAATAACCGGATCGGAACCGGTGATCCGTCTGATCGTAATGTCATAAGTGGTAATGTCATTGCCGATATTTCGATTGGTAATACCACGAGCACTGCCTTCGTTAGTGGTAACCAAATCCTTGGCAACTACATCGGCACGACCGTTGCCGGCGATGCCGCCCTACCGGTCACACCGTTAACGACAAACCTCGGTGGTATCGCTATTGAGCAATATGCCCGCGACACCATTATCAGTGGTAATGTGATCGGTGGTTATCTCGGTTCCAACGCTGCCGGTATTGTGCTCTTTAGCAACTCGACAAGCGCCGGCTCGCCCAGCATTCCACGTACTACCCGGATTACCGGCAACTGGATCGGCGTTACACCTACCGGTACGGTTATTGCCAACCGGATCGGTATTTTAGTTTCGGGCGGCGCTGTGTACGGTGCAATCGACACGGTGATCGGTGATCCAATTGACCCGGTGGGTGGGCGAAATTATATTAGCGGCAACACCAACGGCGGGATTGTGATCAGCGATACCCAATTCGCGACCGGCCCTATGACTATTGTCGGGAACTGGATCGGTGTTGCCCTCAATGCAGGTGGTAATCCCTTCCCGGTCGGTAACGGCACGATCAATCAAGTGAACGGTGGTGAAGGTGTTTTCGTTGGACGCAACAGTGTAAACACCGTTATCGGGCCGGGCAACGTGATTGTCGGTGCGCGCACGAATGCGATCCGCATTCGATCCGGTAACACGATTGTGCGGGGCAACTATCTGGGTACCGATCCAACTGGTTCCCAAACAACCACCACCACTATCAACCAACCAACTGTTGGCTACGGTACTGGTGACGCCACGGTCTATATTGAGAACGGTAGTAATTCGCAGATCGGCGGACCCAACCCGTCCGACCGTAATGTGATCGCCGCCGGTAACTTTGCTTATACCGGATCGGGGGCAGCGGTATTGATCGAACCATGCACTACCTGTACCGCTAACAGCAACATCGTAGAGGGGAACTATCTCGGTGTGCGGGCTGATGGTAACGGCATCCTTGCCAGCAGCATTGTTGCCGAGAGTGAAGGATTACGACTAAGTGGCGTCAGTAATACGACAGTACGTAACAATCTCATTGGTGGCGTCGACCGCGGCATCAATATACGTAATAATGCGAGTAGTAATCTGATCGTTGGTAACCGTATCGGTGTCCGCGCTTCGAGTAGCGAGACACCGGGAAGTGGTACGACTACTCGTAAAGATGGTATCCAACTCAATAGTGGTAGTAATAATCGAATTGAAAATAACCTTATCGCCTTTACCGGCCAGGCTAATGTAAACCCCTTCAGTACCGCTCACGGCATTACCGTTAACAGTAGCAACAACCAACTAATCGGCAACCGATTGGTGCGCAATGGTCGGTTAAGTTTCGGTCATGGTATCTTTGTCGCCAACAGTATTTCGGGAGTATTGATCTCGCGCAACACGACCCAAAATAACGAAGGTGACGGTATTAGCCTTGGTAGTGGAGCTAACGGTGGGTTAGTCGCGCCAACCTTCAACCCGATTACCGCCGGTTCGCCAATTGTCACCGGATCGACGGGCTGCGGAGCAAACTGCGTAGTCGAAATCTTTACCACCAGCGCCAGTATTACCGACCGCGATCGGGAGGGGCCGGTCTTCTTGACCAGCGTTACGACGACAACCGGCGGCAGTTTCAGCGCCAACGTTACCGGTTGTCTTGGTTATATCACCGCTACCGTCCACAATCCGACAACCGGCAATAGTTCACCGTTCTCCAACGCGCTCAACGTCAGTGCCACCGATGCCTGTGCCACACCAACCGCTACGCTCACCGTGACCGGTGGCAGTAGTCGGGTTGTGAGTATCGGTAGCACATCGACGTACACGTTGACTCTTAGCCATACTGCATCGGTCACCCGTACCTATACCTTAAACCTTACCAGCGATCGCGGCTGGACGAGCGGTCCCGCTCTGGTCGAGGTGCCACCCCAAGGCAGCACCGAGATACTGATCGGCGTTCTCGTGCCGTTTACAGCGGCAGCCGGTGATACCGACACCACGACTGTTACCGCACGCAGCGATCAAACGGTCTCGAACAGTATCACCCTAACGACCGTTGCCCAAGCCGCGACCATTACTCCCGCGCAACCGGTAGTCTCGCCCGGTTACATTATCGAACGCAGCGGGAATACGATCACTTTTACCCATACTGTGACCAATACCGGCCAGTTGACCGGTAATCTCAGCGTGATCCGACCTGACGGCAGCAGCGGCTTACCGGCATTCAGCGGTACGCCACCGACCGGATGGAGTATTGTTTCGGCTACATTCGGCAGCACAACACTGACTGCCGGTGCCACGACGACACTCACCATTGTCGTCAATGTACCGGATAGTGGAACCCTCATTGCCGGTGATTACCCGTTTGCATTCCGCGTGCGCGCGGTGAGTCAGCAGGGCACGCAGATCTTCACGGAGCAGAGCGATCCGCCGACGACCGATACTGTGCGCGTTCCGGTGGTGCGCAGCTTCGAGTTTACTGCTCTGGACCCAACCACCCGCCAATTGACACCGGGCAGTTCGGTTGAGTTTAGCTATGTGCTGACCAACACCGGCAACTTTACCGATACCTTTCTCATCACACCACCGACCGGCACAACTCCCGCTTCCAGCCTGACGTTTGCCGCCGCCCCAGCCAGCAACTTCATCTTGGCCGCCGGACAATCGCGCCCGATCACTCTCACCGTTACCGCTGGCGCCAGTGAGCCGGTTGGCTTCTACAACTTTACCGTCCAAGCCGGTGTCACCAGCGGCGCTAACCCGCCAGCCAACCGCACGGCGACTGGCACGGCGCAGGTCATCGGCGGCGGCACGCCGATCTTTGTGGGTACGCCAATCGTGGCCCCTAACCCGGTTGATCCCGGTGCGACGGCAACGATCACTATCACCGTGCGCAACGGCGGCAATGCGCCGGCCCCGTTTGATTTTGAGCAAACCTTACCTACCGGCTGGAACCTCGCCGGTAGCAGCACCACCTGCCCCTCGCCAGTGCCGACCAATAGCAGCACCTGTACATACACCTTACAAGTAGATGTGCCAGCGACGGCTGATGGCGGCGATACGCTAATCGAAGTGCGTGCAATTGCCCGTAACGGCGGCCAGACCCCGCCTGCACCCGATAGCACGGCGAGTACAACCGCCACGGTAACGGTGACGACGATCCGCAATCTGAGCTTCGCGCCCACCCCGCTCAATGCGAATGCCGATCCGGGGGCAACCGTCACCTTTACCCACACCTTGACCAACACCGGCAATGCACCCGACCGCTTCACCCTCAGCCTCAGCGGGTTACCGAGCGGCTGGACGGCGACGGTCGATCCGGTGGCGACGCCTATCCTTGCGCGTAATGCCAGTATCACGGTGACCGTGCAGATCACGGTTCCAACCGGCATCGCCGCCGGCGCAACCGCAACCGCCGCCATCCGCGCCACCTCGCAAGGCAATCCGACAGTATATGCCGATGTTGCTGATAGCGTCACCGTCAATGCGGTGAACGGAGCTGTACTCTCGCCGGGCACAACGGTGAACAGTACGCCGGGCGCAACCGTTGTCTTGACCCACACCCTCCAGAACAGCGGCTCAACCACTACTGCCTATGATTTGGCCGCCCAGAGTGCCGATCCCGGTTGGTCAGCACCGGTCATCGAACCGGTCACCACGCCCGTCCTCACGCCGGGAAGCAGTATGCTCATTACGGTGACTGTCACTGTCCCTGCCACCGCACCACCCGGTACCAGCAATCTGATCACCGTTACTGCCCGCGCCACCGGCGACACAACCATACTGGCAAGCGCCGAGCACACCATCCAAGTCGGTGCTTTACGGAATGTAGTAATCGAACCAGAACGTAACGTGATCGCATTACCCGACATGACTACCGTCATTACGCACACGGTACGCAACATCGGTTTCAGCGCCGATTCGTACACTATTACCGCACTTCAAGGCGACGGATTAAGCGCCATTGCGACACCGAACCAAATTGATTTAGGACCGGGTGAAAGTCGTGAAATTGCGGTCTTGTTAACCTTACCAGCAGGTCTTGCTGCCGATACCGTGCTGAGCAATTTGCGAGTCACTGCTATCTCTCGCAGTGATCCGTCGGTCAAAGCAAGTGTGCTCGATCGGGTGAGGGTAGGGCTGGTAACCGGTGTCGTACTGAGCAGTGACCGTCTACGTGGCATCCCGTCTGGGATCAACCGGCTCACTTTTAGTGGGATCGAACTCGAAAATCTGGGCAATGCGCTCGACACCTTCGATCTGACAGTGAGTGGGCTGGATAGTAGGTTCGGGGTGACGGTGATCCCCAACGAAATTACCCTCAACGGCGGCCAACGCGATGTTGGGATCAGGGTCATCGTCAACCTCCCGCCGATCCAGCCGGCAGCACTGCGCCACGACCTGGTGCTCACTGCGACATCGCGGCGCGATCCGTCACAACAGAGTAGGATTCGGCTTTCAATGATCTATCTCTATCGGGCAGATATGTTTGGCGAACCGATCTTTATACCACTGGTAAGTCGCTAAATCATCAATTGGAAACAATACCAAAGAGAACACGGTGATGACAGCTACCATTCTCGTAATTCACGGCCCCAACCTGAACATGTTGGGCCGACGTGAACCCCACATCTACGGCACCACCACGCTGGCCGACATCAACACCGCCCTCCAACAGCGTGGTGCCGAGGCAGATGTTCAGGTCATCTGCATTCAATCGAACCACGAAGGGGAACTCGTCGACGCCATTCAACGCCACGGTTGGGATGCACAGGGCATTATCATCAATCCGGGCGCCCTCACGCATTATGGCCTCTCCTTGCGTGATGCCCTTGCTATGCTTTCGACGCCGATCATCGAGGTTCATCTGTCGAACGTCTATCAACGCGAAGCGTTTCGTCACACCTCGGTCATTGCCCCGATTGCACGTGGTCAGATTACCGGGTTGGGTTGGCGAGGGTATCTCTTAGCGCTGGAATGGTTATTAACTGAGCTACGTGACACGTAACAGTATCGGTGGCCTTATGCACCACCAACACAACACCGAAAGAACGCAAGAGGGGTGAACCGACGATCACCCCTCTTGCCACAGATGGCACCCGCCGGTACCTCACCTCATCGTGGAGCCGTCACTCGTCACGCTGCCAAACCGAGGCTACGTTTCTTCTCCTCAACGTCAATCCCGTGCAGGCGGGCCAGATTCAAGCCCAAAATCTTCTTCTTCGCCTCTTTCGTTAACTGGCCACAACCATAGCCTTCAACAATATCTTCGGGCAGTTCAAACTCCCAGAACGCCTTGAGTGCACCACGTGGATGCCAGATCGGCGTCTCACCACCGTAGATAATCTTATCCTCGCCGCACCAGAAGAGCAGCTTCGCCATCGTCTCGGCAAACACCCGCGGCGACCGCGTTACGAAATTGACCGTTGCCGCAATCGAGGCATAGAGGTTCGGATAGCGCACCAACTGCCAGCACACCTCATCGATGAAGGGTAAGCCAACGTGGAAGATGATAAAGTTAATCTCGGGGAAATTCGCCGCCGCACCATCCATATCCCATGCTTGGGTATGTTCGATGGGTTGTGGGCCAAGCGGCACGCCCTTATGCACACCGATGATATTGACACCTAATTCCAGCGCCTTCTCGAAGATTGGAAAGGCGACTCGTGGGTCATCCATCCGCCATGGGAAGGGCTGACCATAATCGTAGCGGACATTATAGAGCTTAAACCCGCGTGCGCCATACTCCTTCACCTGAATCTCCATCAGATCGAGCGCTTTTTTGCCCTCGAGGGGATTAATCGTCCCCAAAAGATGGCTCGATCCGGGTAGAGCCGTGCCATCTCGGCGCACCGCTCCCACGACGACAAGCCATCTTTGAACAAATCGGTCAGCGGCAGCGGTTGGGCGACGATCATATCGGTCGGGCTTTCATCAAACACCATGCGCCCGATCTCTTCAGGATGCCACTGGCGCATATACTCTTCGGGGCTGAGGGTCTTCTCACCGGGCGCATTCAGCACTTGGTGAAAGGCGTAGAGATGATCAATAAACATCTCACCCGGTTTGCCGAACGCATTCGATTTATCAAAATTAAACACGTGACAGACACAATCGAACACAAAGGCGTCTTCAATCATTGCGCACCTCCTGTTGCGCACTCCGCAGCCGAGCTTCACGTAGTGGTAGCAACTGTTCAAGTGGCAACCGCAACCGTTCACGGGCTAAAGCTGACATCCGTTCCGGTGACCAAGGTGTATCCCACGTAATGTTCACCTGCACATGCTCGACCCCGGGCAGTCGCTTCACCTCCTCTTCCATCATTTGCAGCAGATGAACGGCAAACGGACACCAACCGGTGGTAAGAATAATATCGATCCCCACCTGTGTACCGTCAACCGTTACCCGCTCAACCAGCCCCATATCGACGACACTCACCTGTCGCTCCTTGCAGCATGGGTCGTAACAGCGCCGTAGAGCGGCTATCACCTCATCGTGATCGACACCAACCGTTGTGGTTGCTAACATTGACACCTCCACCGATGCAGGCCGAATACCGAATCGAGGAGAGAACGCAAAGGAGGAACGCTACGCTGTGGAATATTAGGGGTGAAGATGGGATGAGATCTGAGACAACTATATCACATTCCGATTTGGAATACAAGGTATTTGCAAGATAACAGTGCAGAAATTTGCCTCAGTGTTTATCACATTTATCGAGAACTGATTGCGACAGTATACCAACTGCGTGCTTGTCGTTCTCGCATTGGCACATCTGCCCAAAATATGGTAGGATACAGCAAGTTAACCAACGGCGAGGGCTATCCTATGGGTCACCAAGAACACCGTCAGTCGGCAGCAGCACAAACGGCATCCATTCCTTGTGCAGTCCTCACGATTAGCGATAGCCGTACTGAAGCCACCGATGAAAGTGGGCACTTTATTCGTACTACATTGACGCAAGCCGGTCATAATGTGGTACAATATGCCGTGGTGCGAGATGAGCCGGCGCAGATCGTAGAGATGGTGCGTCGTTTTGCTGCTGAAGGGTGTAAAGTTATCATCACCAACGGCGGCACCGGAATTGCCCGACGTGACAGCACCTTTGAAGCGATTGATGCCTTGCTCGAGAAACGGTTGCCCGGCTTTGGTGAGCTATTCCGCATGCTCTCCTTCGCCGAAATTGGGCCGGCAGCAATGCTCTCACGTGCAACTGCCGGTGTCTTCGGTGAAACACTGATCTTTTGTCTACCGGGTTCACCTAACGCCGTCCAGCTCGGCATGGAACGCCTCATCTTGCCCGAACTAGCGCATTTGGTATGGGAGACGGTGCGCTAATAGCGATTTTCTGTTATAGTATGAGCATTCGTGGAACAAATCGTTCTCTTCGTTGCTGTGAGAAGGAGCCAGAGAACCCATGACGTCAGTAGAAGCCTTCCGCGGCCTGTACTACCCTAACAAGATCGGCCGACTCTGCTTCCTGTCGCTGGAGGAAGTCATGGGTCAGAACGGCGTGAAGGCCCTGCTCCGGCTTGCCGATCTGCACCAGTACATCGATGCCTATCCGCCAAACGACTTGAAGCGCGAGTTTCCCTTTGAGGCTATCTCGAAGTATTCGGTCGCGCTCGGCACGATGTACGGGCCGCGTGGAGCACGCGGTCTTGAGTTGCGCGCCGGACGGGTTGCGTTCTCGCTTGGTCTGAAGGAGTTCGGCCCGCTACTTGGGATGGCGGATTTGGCACTGAAGCTGATGCCGATCACCATGAAACTCAAGATCGTGCTGAACGCCACTGCCCAAACATTTGACCGCTTCTCCGACCAGTCGAGCCATGTCGAGGAGGAACGCGGGCGCTTTGTCTACCACATTACCCGCTGCTCAAACTGCATTACCCGACCTGAACCCGGCCCGGTGTTCTATATCGCCCGTGGTATCCTCGAAGAGGCTACCGCCTGGGTGAGCGGTGGACGCCGGTTCGCCGTTGAGCAGATCTCATGTATCGGTCAGGGGAATTGTGAGTCGTGCGCCTTTGCTATCGGTAAGGATCCATTGGAGTAACCGTATGCTCCGCTGGCTACTTCTAAAAATCATTCGGTTTTATCAAGTCGCCATCTCGCCGTGGACGCCGCCGAGCTGTATCTATACCCCCACCTGCTCGCACTACGGCTACGAGGCGATACAGAAGTACGGTGCCTTGCGTGGTGGCTGGCTGACGATTAAACGTATTGCTCGCTGCCATCCTTTCGCTCGCGGCGGTTACGATCCGGTACCGTAAGCATATTCTGAGCGCCGCGTGACTGCGGCGCTCGGTTTTTTTCTGCGCAACTTTTTCCACCGCGCCGTCGTCTATATCTTCAGCCAAGCTCGCTGTCTCTGAGCTACAGCGAGGATGTGATACCGCCGATGGTATCAGGAGTATGAACTGTGGCTGAACCATCTCGCGAGACGATTGTGCGTGCCCAACAGGGCGATCAACAGGCATTGACCGATCTGATTATTAGTCAACAGCATTATGTCTATAGCATCGCGATGAGCGTGTTGAAAAATGCTGATGACGCCGCCGATCTGACCCAAGAGGCTTTTATTCGTCTGTTTCGTACTCTTCCTCAGTACAACGGCGAAAGTCGCTTTACCACATGGCTGTACCGGCTCGTCGTGAATCTGTGCCGCGATGAACTCCGTCGACGTGGACGGCAAGCGCCGATTGTGCCACCTACCCCCGACGACGATGAGTTCGATGCCTTGCATACGGTGGCTGATACTGACCGCTTGATCGATCCTGCCCAGTCCCTAGACTTAAACCAGTTACGTCTAGAAGTACGACGAGCGCTCGAACAACTTGAACCACATTACCGGCTGGTGCTTACGCTGTATTATTTCGAGGACCTGAAGTATACCGATATTGCCGAAATCCTTGACCTACCGCTCAATACGGTCAAGAGTCACATCCGCCGCGGTAAGGAGCGATTAGCCCAACTGTTACAAGCCGATGAACCACCAACAGCGCGTGCTGTTCGTCAGCCGACACAGAAGCCGGCTGACGAACACTTGCTGTGTATTACACCGCTACGCCTGCTGCCGGGGTGGGGGAGGAGGTGAAGGATGAGCACGCCATTGCCAACACCACCAGAAGAATTGCTCGATGCAGCTCTCCGCCACGAGTTGCGGTGGGAAGCACCACCAGAGCTGACCAACCGTCTGCTACAACTGGTGCCCGGTGCAACTGTACCCCCAACCCCCGATGCACCACTGCCGCGCTGGCGTCTTTATCTTGCTTTGGGTTTGATCGTCATAACGTCACTGCTCTCAATTGTTGGCGCAGCCTATTTCTACCAGATCCTTTGGTTCCAGCTTGGTATTGACACGATCTTCACTCAACTGGAAGCATGGCCAGACCGCTTCCTCCAGATGCTGTATACGATGGTGCCCTTTGCCCGCGAAGTGATCGGTATCGCTGCTCTGATCCGTGATCAGTTGCACTGGATATTGCTGGCAGTCATTCTCTGGATACTACTCGACGCTGCCCAATCGGAACACCAGCTTGCCCACAACCAATAGCCGATAATCGTACCAACAGGTGAGGTAAGACAGGGTGGGGATAGGTGGACAACCTACCCCATCATTTATGCCGTCGGTACCGGTTCAGACCAAAGATAGCTGGCCCACTCTTCGTCCGGGTAGACCCGCTGTGGCCGCAACGGGTTGATCCGGCCATTGAGCATGGTACCGCGATGCAATTTAGGCAAACCGGTCTCTTCAACGAGCCACAGCACCCGTGCTTCATACGGACGATTCGCCGGTGGATATACCCATAGCGTTAGTTCAAGTTCAACCGCCCGCATGAGAATTGCCCGTTTGTACGAGCCGACCATCTCAACCTTCAATACCTCGGCACGTACCGGCACTGAAGTCGCTAGATCACGCTCCATCGCCTGCCGGATCAGTATATAACGACGCTCAAACCGGCGAATCGCTGTGTGTACCGGTGGAATGAGGAGCAAGGAAGTGCTGATCACGGCATACGGTAGCATCTGCCTCAGATCAAGTCGCTGCTCAGTACCATTAACCGTGCGGCAACGAAAATGGAGTGACCCTTCATCGCGTACCGGCTGGAGCTCACCAACACAGATCAATGGCCCCATCACACGCGCCAGATCCGGCATAAAGACCAGACCGGTCGTGCCGCAAATAAACCCTAACAACAAGCTGAGCGCGATTCGGGTAAACATAGTGCGTTCCTCGCGAGGATTGTGATGTTGCCGAACGCCATTGGCCGATGGAAGTACGGGTATACGAACGCAGGAAAAAGGCACTGCATCGGCCTTATCTTATGTCTGATTGTAGCACATGCAGCTTACCCGATGAAACGGAATTATCTGGCATGTGGCGAGTGAGTCAGCAATCGTTCGATTTGTTGAGCCAACCGACGTAAACTAATCGGCTTGGTGAGATAGTCAGTTGCACCGGCCAGCAAACACTGTTCACGATCACCCAGCATCGCTAGTGCCGTTACCGCAATGATCGGCGTAGTCGCATACACTGCCTGCGCCCGTAACTGACGGATGACCTCTAAGCCATCAAGTTCAGGCATCTGGATATCCATAATGATGAGATTCGGTTGCCACTCTGCTGCCATCTGTAACGCTTCACGTCCGTTCCGCGCCACACACACCTCGTAACCACAAGCTTGCAGATATTCACTCAAGACCATGAGATTCATCTCATTGTCTTCAGCAACCAGCACTCGCGCACCGTTACCCTTTCCTACTACCGGCTCAGCGGGTAAGACAGCCGAAAACGAGATTTGGCTCAATGCTTGCTTTAGCATCGCCCGATTGATCGGCTTGACGAGATACGCCGCAGCGCCTGCACTAAAACCTCGCTCCGGTTCATCAACTACCGAGACAAGGATCACGGGAATGCGGCGTAGCTCTGGATCACGTTGCAGATCGGCGAGAATCTCCCAGCCGGAGCGATCTGACATCTCGACACTGAGCACAATTAAATCAGGATGCACGGCTGCTACTTGCTCAACCGCACCATTACCATACAACCACACCACCGGCTGAATGTTTTGATCGGCGAGGTAGCGGGCTAGTTGTTCGGCAACGACGGCTGAACTTTCAATAATCAGTGCCGATCGCACCGGCGGTAATGGATCATTTGCCGCAGTATTCGATACCGCATACTGGAGTGGTTGGTAAGGTAACGTGACGGTAAATACGCTACCTGATCCCGGCGTGCTGGTAACACTCACACTACCGCCGTGAAGATCGGCCAGCCGCCTCACTAACGCCAACCCCAAGCCCGTCCCTTCGTGTTGTCGGGTGAGACTGCTGTCAAGCTGCACAAACGGCTGAAATAGTCGTGGCAACTGGTCAGGTGCAATCCCAATTCCTGTATCACTGACTGCAAACGCAATCGTTCCTTGCGCCGTATCGGTAGTCACCCGTAACTCGATCGAACCACCTTCCGATGTGAACTTAACGGCGTTGCTCAACAGATTGACCAATATCTGCTTCAAACGACGCGGATCGGCGAGGAAACGGGTATGCGGAACATCGATGACACAATGCAGCCGAATCTGTTTCTTGGCCGCTTGTTCTTTAATTAAAACTAAACTGGACTCACACACATCACTGACCGCAACCACCTCTTTGACCAGCTCCATCCGTCCTGCCTCAATCTTTGCCACATCGAGCACATCGTTGATGAGCGTTAATAGATGACGACCACTCGTTTCAATCAATTGGATTGATGCCCGTTGCCGTTCGTTGAGCGGACCGCGCAATTCTTCCAGCAAGCTCTCACTCAGGGTAAGGATGGTGTTGAGTGGCGTGCGTAACTCGTGGCTCATATTAGCGAGAAATTCATCTTTGACCCGCACCGACCGGGCCAGTTCAGCATTGGCCCGACTAAGTTCGGCAGTACGTTCCGCGACACGCTGCGCCAACAAATCACGCTCGGCTTGCAACTGCAATTCGGCAACTCGCCAGGCAGTGATGTCGCGCATCAGCACAATCGCTTCATCACCGGTCGGGATGGCTTTGACCCGCGCCTCGAAGAAGCGTTCTTGACCTGAAAAGAGCATCTCATACGCCACCGTTTGTAGTTCGCCGCTGGCAAAAGCGGCTATCAATGCCGAGTGAAGCTGGCTAATCACTTCTGAACTCAGCACATCGCTCAAGTCTTCCAACGTCTGGTTCAGAATTTCTGCCGGTGGTTTGAGCAAACTGTTCGTATTGCTGGCCGCAACATCGATAATCCGTCCTTCCCGGTTGAGGCGAAATACGATATCGGGTAACGTACTAACGATCAAGTGATTCCGTTGTTCGCTCGCCCGTAGTTGAGCTTCTTGCCGCCCAACGACAATGGCAAAGGCAATATCCTGCACCAGTTCCCTCAGCAACTTAACTTCCGCTGTATCAAAAAATCCCGGCTGAGCGGCATACAAACTGAGCGTGGCATATACTTCACCATCAACCACTATTGGAAAACTCGCCAATGCACGATACCCTAAACGTAACGCCGACTCACGCCATATCGCTACCCGCCGATCGTTAGCAACATCGTTGACAATGATCGCCTGCTTGAGGAGCAATGCTTGCGCTGTGGGACAGGGATTATCTTCGGTTAACGCAATATCGAGTTGGGCAAGATAATCATCTGCCTTACCGGCAACTGCAACCGGCTCAAGACGGTTATTCGTCGTATTCCGTAACCCTACCCACGCCATCCGAAAACCACCCTGTTTCACGGCAATTTGGCAGACTGCCTGAAAGATACGCAGTGGTTCACGTTCGCGAATAATCATTTGGTTGATGGCACTAAGCAGGGCGTAGGTCCGCGTGAGCCGACGCTGGCGAACTTCGTGACGCTGGCGCACACCAACGAAGAGAAAAAAGATCGCTACACTACCTACCGCCAACACACTACGCCGTATGGCATCCCCATCTAACCAACGCTGTGGATAGGTCGGTCCGGGACGGACCGCAACTTGCCATACGCGACCATAACGTGATAGTTCGTGAATAATGATTGCCTCACGCACATAGCTCACCGGGTCGGGTACTGTATCGACCTGCGTTGTCGCTAACGAATGAAAGGCGAGGGGACGAGGTGGCACTGCACTTGCATCAATCAGAAGGATGTCGAAATCGGGGGCAGCGATAGGTTGTAGCGCCTGTTTGAGCAGCTCTGCCGGTGATACGAGCATCAAGACCACACCTTGAATCCGTTGCCGTCGCTCCTCCACGGTTTGCGGAGGTGGGCCAGACGTATAAACCGGCATGATCAAGAGCACAGCCGGCGATTCGACATCGGTCGCATAGGGCTGAATCAGCCCTGTCATCACCACTTGTCCACTATCACGTGCCTGGTACAACGCATCGCGTCGGTATGGCTCCATAGCCATATCCATCCCCAACAATGCACGACGAGTCGCGAACGGTTCAACGTAGATCAGCGGGTAATATTCATCGCGGACTGCGGTTGGTGGCCCCGTAACACCCGGTTCGCGAATTACAAAGTCGGGTATCCCACGCTCCTGCTGATCATACTCAAAGTTTAACCGCTCGGCCTGTCGTACCCGACGCACCCATCCCACCGACTGCACCGCCGGTAGTTGTTCGAGGATCATGCGCCCAAAAACACTAAACTCGTGCTGTTCTACAAACTGTGACGCATAAAAGAATGCACTCAGGCTCTGCATCGCCTGTTCGTAGCGGAGCAAACGATCATCAATAACGCTCACTATTTCGTCTGCTTCGGACTGCACCTTTGTTGCGTAACGCTGCTGTGCATCGCGCCAAACGAGCTGGAGGGTAAGCAATAACAACGCTAGCAGTAGACTACTTACCGGCCACAGCCACGGCTCACGTATTGGTTTTCGTCGCCAATAGGTAACAGCTAAAACCACCCAAGGTGCGACCAACCAAACGCCGGTCAGGAGATTGAGCCACCATTGGAGAGCAGCGATCCACAGATCGGATACCACCACCACATCTAGGGCAGTTAGTACCGTTAACCATAACACCGGCACCGGTAGTACAGCCAGCGCCAGCAATCCGCACGTATGCAACCCCCAGCGCAACGAAGCGGGTGGCAGTGAACGACCAAATCGGCACACTAACCAACCGGCCAACCACGCCTGCCCTACGGCGCTGAAGGCAAACAGCATCGTCACGGTGATCAGGAGGTACGGCTCAAGGCCTAGTTGCCAACATACGACGCTCCATCCGACGAGCATCCCAAAGAGGACCGGCCAAAGCGCCCGGTTCCCAAAGGCCAATACGCCACCGATTGACAACCCGGTAGCAAACCACACTAATAGGGTATCAGAGCGCACCAACGCAAGCTGTACGTCTAGCCAGATGAGTACAGCATATACAAGGCTGAAACCAAACAGATAGCGCTGGTACAACCGGTCCATAGGTAAAACTCCGGTAGGAAGGCAAAAAAGCCTTCTCTACTACCAGAGTGTATCGTAGCACAGCTAATCGGCTGCTGCCAATGTTGGCGACGGCTCTGCTAGTTGACGGTATGAGCCGGCAAAATAGAGCAATGGCTCTCCTTCGGGGGCACGTCTGAGCGCAACGACCTGACCAAGAACGATTACATGATCACCACCATCAAGAATCCGATCACGTCGGCATACAAGTGTGGCCAGACTATCGTGCAACACCGGCGCCCCGGCTAGTTCGGTAAATAGGATTTCGAGATCGGGCTGTAGACGCCCGGCAAAATGACGTGCTATCGCTTCCTGATCGGTCCGCAGAATATTGACGGCAAAGTGCGTTGCTGCACTAATCACCGGAGCCATCCGTGCCTTACGGTCAACGCAAACCAACAAGAGTAGTGGCTCGAGGGAAACCGATGTCAAGGAATTAGCCGTCATCCCCCGCACCTGTTTACCATCATCTGCCGTAATAACGGTGACACCGGTGGCAAAGAGACCGATCGTTGCTCGATACTCTCGTGGATCAATCGTCATAGAATAGCTCTACCCATTTCAAAATATCTTCCTTATGGAAGTATACGCCAATTCGGTGTCAGCGTAAAATAGTGAAAGTCCCAGTTGTCTCTTTATAGGCTCTGTGCTATGCTGTACTGAACGGGCTACTGTCGTAAGATCGGTTTGTGTAGAACAGGTGCCACTATGACCATCACCGACCGCATGCTGACCGGTGCCATCGCCAACAACCCCGGCAACTACCATGGCGATGGCGAATGGCGCTACTCAATCACCCAGCGCACCCTCTACTTCAGTAAAGCCACCGCGCCCGATCCACGCGATCAGGAGCCATTCTTCTCGCTCCCATCACTCAATCCTGACGGATCGGGGCGAATGGAACGAGCATTTCGCCAGTTCATTCGCCGGCGTTGGCCACCGAGCCGTTGCGCGGAGATCGAGAAGTTCGCGGAACGGAAGGGATGGCATTTGGCTATGGAACTCAAATATGGTGGTGGTGCGCTTGAAGATCACGAAGCGGCAGAATGGCAATATGTGGTAAACCGCGAATTGCAGCGACTAGCCGCAGAAGTCCGCGCTCGCATTGCCGAACTCGAAGCACAGGCTAACCAACCTGACCCGACACCTGCATCTGGCGAGTAAACGTCCACCCAAGCCAGCGGTAGACCAACGTCGCCGTAATCGTGTAAGCCTCGCCGATGTGTGCTATGCCGATCAATGGCACCTCGGCTTCCAACGCTTCACCATCAACGGTCACACTCCCTGTGGCGCCACCGGTGAATTGCAAATCAAAAATGACATTCACCGGTCGGCCGCCTGCACTATATCCCCAACTGAGCATTGCATACACCGGCCCGATTCCGCTGAGACTCGTGATCCGTGGATTGCGCAGTCGTGCCGGAATAAGCGCCCCCCGCACCGTCATAATAGTGACGACCGACCAAAACGAGAGCCAAAACCCGCGTTGTAAGGCTTTCGTATTCATAGCACAATCTTCCTCTGTGCCGGGTCGCTATGCTGACGATAGAGAATGGCAGTATGACCAATCGTTGCCACCAATTCAGCACCTGTTGTCGCGACAATCGCCTCTAACAACGGCTCTTTCAGATCTTTGTAATCAAGAAAGCGCATCTTGATCAATTCGTGAGCGTCGAGTTCTTGTTCAATCTTCGAGAGCACATTTTCAGTCAGTCCATGCTTACCGATCATAACCGTCACCGGCAACGGATGGGCGAGCCGACGTAAATACGCACGTTGAGCGGGTTTCATCACGGTGCAACCTCCTCGACCGGGGCTGAAGTCGTATCGTAACGTCCACAAAGATCGTTGAGGCGTACTCGCAGCACATCGCGCAGATTACGCCACGAATCGCGTAATGGGTTCACCTTTGTTTCGGCGCCATAGCGCCAAATAACCGGAATCTCAGCAATCGAATAGCCACGCCGTCGGGCAAGAAACAGCAATTCTACATCGTAGGCGGTGACGGCCGGACCACGGACCACCGGGGCATCATCGCCGTAAATGCGCATCCGTTTAAAGAGATCACAGGCTACGTCACGACGCAATGCCTTGAAGCCGCATTGGGTATCGTTAATCCCACGTAGGGCAAGCATCTGGATGATCCAGTTAAACACTCGGCCCATTACGTGACGATACCACGGTTCACCTTCACGCGATGCACCGAGACCTTCACGCGAGCCAATTGCGATCGGATAACCGGCCTCAATTGCAGCCCGCAACCGCGACCATTCTTCAATCGGTACTGCCAGATCAGCATCGCAGAGTAAAATAATCGAACCCCGCGCGGTTAAAGCACCGGCCCGTACCGCAAAACCTTTTCCCCGATGCTCGCAGCGTAACACGGTCACGCCGGGAGTTGTCGCTGCGATCTCAGCAGTCCGATCGTCGCTTCCATCATCAACAACGATCACCTCGGCGGTATACGGTTCGTGGGCGAGAAACGCCATGATGGTTGCGAGGGTAGATGGTAGGCGTCGCTCCTCGTTGTAGGCAGGAATAACAATCGATAGGAATGGGGCATCAATGGTCGTCATGGGAATCTCGCATAGCTAGAGCGATCTACCGCGGCAATGAACGTGGCTGTTTCGTGGACCTTAGCAGCGCGACGGGCAAGAAAGCGGGGTAACGCACGTAAACCGTCAAACTGACCGCGCAAACGTGCCCGTGCAGCCGGTTCGCGAATATGGCGCAGACTGTGGAGGGCAAACCGCAGTTGGGAAAGAAGCAAAGCTGGCCAATAGCGACGGGCCAACGGAGTGGGCATATTCTTTACCCACACCAACGGCATGTTGCGGCCACAATAATAACTTGCCAAGACGCCACCACCACTCGCACTCAGCCGATGATACACCACCGCTGTCGGCACAAAAATCGTGCGCAACCCCCTTCGTCGCGCACGCAAGTTCAGATCAACGTCTTCGCAGTACATCACCAGTTCTTCGTCGAATACATACCCATCTGTGGCAAGCAACTCCAAAGCGCTTCGCCGATACGCCGCTGCGCCGGCACACGGCCCAAACACTTCGACAAATACATCGTATTGACCACGATCAACTTCCCACACACCGCGATTACCTGGCTCACCGTTCAATCGGTAAAAATCACCGGCTGAATGGAGTACGTGACGCCGATCAAACAATCGCAACTTCGAGGCGGCAAAAGCAAACTGCGGCCAACGTTCGAGCGCACCGATCAACGCTGCCAACCATTGTGGATCGGCCTCTGTGTCATTGTTGAGCAGTACCACAAACGGCCGATCCGTCTGCGCCAAAGCGACATTGACGGCAGCCGCAAAACCGCGATTCTGGGGCAACTGCACCACTTGCACTTCAGGATAACGGGACCGGATCAGTGCGACCGAGTCATCGGTGCTCGCGTCATCAACCACCGTTACCTGAAAATCACGCCGTGTCTGCGCCCGCAATGAGTCGAGGCACGTCGGTAATAACTCACGTCCGTTGTAATTAGGAATGATGACATCGATCATGGTCATACGTGCGCAGACCGCAGACGCTCCAGATAATCGGCAACGGCCTCCTGCCACGGACGGAAGGTAATCCCGAGTGCAGCCCCGGCGATATTCGCCAACGGTGTGTAGGGTGGCGGGGTACTATCGCGCTGAAAATCACGTAACCGGATCGGTAGCAGCGGCATATCAATCCTCGCTTGGCGCAAGATCTCGGCGGCAAACTCATAGCGCGAACATATCCCGTCGTTGACAAAATGATACGTTCCATAATAATCGGTCGTAATCAAGCGCGCCAAACCTGCCGCTACATCGCCGGCATAGGTCGGACTGCCGATCTCGTCAGCAACCATACGGAGTACGCCGTTTGGCGGATTAGCGGCTAAGCGTAACACCGTTCGCACAAAATTACGTTCACCACCGAACAACCACGCAACCCGCACGATAAAGTGGCGCGCCACGAGAAAACGAACTTCCTGTTCACCGGCCAATTTGCTCTGCCCATAGGGATTGATCGGTCCGGTGGGGTCATCTTCATAGTATGGACGATGGCTCGTACCGGCAAACACCTCATTGGTGCTGATATAGACCATCGCTGCATCAATTCGACGGCAACCGAGCGCCACATAGCGCGTACCCAACCCGTTTACCCGATAGGCTAGTAGGGGATCACGAGCACAGCCGTCAACATTGGTATAGGCAGCAGCGTGGATAACAACCTCTGCCCGCGTGTTCGCGATCTGATCAACCGTGGCCGGGTTGGACAACTCGAGTTGATCGTGACCCAACGCGACAACATCGTGATGACCGGCGAGCGTTGCGATCAATGCACGCCCCAACTGACCATTTGCTCCGGTAATCGCAATTCGCACGCTCCGACTCCTTCTTCGCACATACCTAAAGCAACAGGGTAGCAGAAGAGCCGGATAGCGTCAACTCGAAGGTAGCGTTGGCACTGGAGAGACATTGCTTTGTTCACCTTCAGCAAAGGGGAAACGCAATTCGATACAGAGGCCAGGCTGGTCGACCCGGTTCCAGACCCAATAGCTGCCACCAAACGCCAGTGCAATACGTGCAACTTGGGCCAATCCTAGCCCCATTCCCTCAACTTGACCGGTAAAACTGCGCTCAACTTGATAGTACGGCTGCCAAATCTTGCGCAGTTGCTCAGGTGGTAGATGGATACCATCATCACAAAACAATAACCGCACCTGATCATGGTCTGGATTGGTCGTGACCCGTATCATAATGACCGGATGACGTTGGGGATGGAACTTGATAGCATTGTCGCATAACTCATATAAAATCTGTTCCAGACTACGGCGCGAAATGCGTAACCGCCGTGTATCAAGTTCCGGATCAAGGCTGAGGTTTACACTTCGGATGTGCAAATCTTGACTAATCGTAGCGATCATATTGGGAAGATCGAATACAGTGCAGGTATCAAAATGGTATGCATCGCTTGGACTATCAATGTAGCGCAGAATATCATTGATTTCACTTTCCAGTCGGTGCGCACCACTAAGGGCAATCGCGGCAATATTACGCGCCATTGAGCGGTCAATTTGCTCGATATTGTCATGTAAAATATTCAATCCTCCAATAATACTCACTAATGGCGTGCGCAACTTGTGCGAGATAGCCGTGTGAAAGGTCCACATATCACGTTCCGTTGTAACTTCTCTAGTTATGTCTCGGAATGTCACCACAATTTGATCATCAGACGGATGGATGATCGCCGTTTCGACACTCAACCACTGTTCAGGGCTATGTAACGTCTCAGGATGCATGAGAAAGCGTTGGATATCGACCGGCAATGGCCACCGTTCCCACGCTTCTGGTGGGATCAATCGATAACGCTGCGCAACCAATTCGCGCAACGATTGCGACGATTGCTCGTTAGGGGCAAGACCGAGATAGGAACGGGCACAGGCATTGACATAGACAATCCGGTCATCGCGATCAACAATGAGGTAGGGGCTATCAGAATTCTCAATCACCCACTCAAACCGTGCTCGTTCGGCATTCACCCGAGCTTGTTCTTGCAACAGACGGCGATAGCGGTTGAGGCGAAGAATGGTCGTGATCCGAGCTTGCATCTCGCCGAGATCAAACGGCTTGGCGATGAACTCATCAGCACCGACTTCAAACCCGCGGATCTTCGCTTCACGGTCGTGTAATGCGGTAATCATCACAATCGGAATCTGCGCAAGTATGGGGTCTTCGCGTAATGTCCGACACACCTCAAACCCGCTCATATCGGGCAGCATAACGTCTAGCAAGATGAGATCGGGCTTGTATTGTCTTGCCAAATGCAGTGCCTCGTCACCACGCTGCACGACCAGCAGGCGAAGGCTAAGAGGGGCGACTATTGCAGTGAGCAGATCGTGAATCTGCTCATCATCATCAACTATGAGGATTGTATTTTGCTCCATGGTTATATCCTACCATGGAGTGATTACCATGCGTGTGACAAAATTGTTGCCTTATGCAAACTTCAAATCGGCTCTAACCCACTACGGGTTGTACGAACGATACTCAGCAATTCGTCATCGCTGAGTGGGCAACCGTTCTGCTCCCACCATTGCCGGTACCACGTTAAATTAGCGGTAAAGGCTCGGATTACCTCGTCCCGGGTGAGTGGCGGTACTTTGCGTCGAAGGGCTTCACGTGCCTCTTGCCGATCACTTTCAGTCAGGTCAGGGAGTGATTCGAGGATCCGGTCGGCCCGCAAGAGGAATAATTCGCGCTCAATTGTCGGAAACTCATCACCGATTTGGCGAATGTTGCCGAGGTACGCAATCGTGCGCTGGCGCGGTTGTCCGCGCTCGTCACGATAACTCTCGACGAGATATGCATCGTGAAAGTTGGTATTAGCTATCTCGGCATTTTTATGCCTTCTCACCACCCAACGGATATACATAACACCAACTCCTGCTCTGGCTGTAGGCAGATATGCAATTCTTGATTTGTTCGGTACCTATCTCGTTGTCTCGTGTAAACCGTACAACTACTCTCATTGAGCGTGGTGTTTGCTCACACCTTCCCAACCGTTCTTGTGGAGTTTTATCGAGGTTTGATCTTGTTTGCCTATTATAACATATTCAGCCGATTTTGGCATGTATTTTTGCTTAAAAATCAAAAAATTGTCTGAAAAACCCTTTTTGTAGCACGAGCAGATCACGCAAACAAGACGAGCAACGAACCATTGAGCCGCTCAGGTTCGATCCCCGACTCGCTCATCATCACCAATTCAACTCACGCTCATGCACAAATAACCGGTGACCGTGCCTCACGCAATTGTGAGGATCGGTCACCGGTTTGGTCACTGTTCCGGTCTATGCTTAACGCAAGATCACCGGTATCAATAGGCGATAGATGGATTGGAGCACTGGGCTATGGAGGGCAAACTCGTTACGCCCACCGCCAGCCTCGATTTCAACCAGCCAGTAGTGATAGCTCACGTCAGGCCGGGCCGTGCGGTCGAACCACTGATAGCTTTCACCACCGCCTGCACTACCTCGTGCCGGAATTGGTGTCGTGAAGAGTTGCACTGCATCTGCCCGATTGTCACTCGTACTGCGCAGGATCACGAAGCCGAGCGTATCCCGCTCGCTACCGGTTACCCAGCGCAGCAACACTCCGTTGTTCTGGCGCTCGGCGGTGAAGCTGAGCAACGTAATCGCTGTCGGCGGCACCGGCTGGTGGATACCTGCCCACCAACTGAGATCGGTTGCACTGTAACCGAGCGTAAAGATTGCTGTGCGCTGCGTGTTCGGATCGACATCGCTATCCTGTCCCCTGTCACCGCCTTGCATTGGTGGGCTAAAGACCCAGCCACCCGGTAGTTCAAACTCCAGATAGTAGCTTCCCGGCGGTAAATTGGTAAACAGGTAGCGACCATTACTATCGGTCACGACGGTATCAACCAGGGTACCATCAGCCCGATACAGCCTGACCGTAACTCCGCTGACACCCTCCTCACCACTCTCAGCAATGCCATTGGCATTGCGGTCGTGCCAGACTCGATTACCCAACGTCGCCGGTTTGTACAATCCGGCATCCCACGTTAGATCGGTGGTGCCACTCGTGAGAGAGAAGGTGGTGGTGGCACCAGTGACCGGATCGATGTCCGAATCGGTGTTGTCATTACTGCCCCGATTCGCTGCCGTGATCACATAACCGGTCAGTGGCGTCACCGTGATCGTGTACGTACCCGGCTGCACGTTGTCGAACCGGTAGAACCCACCGCCGCCGGTGGTCGTGGTCAGGTTGACCGCTACGCCGGCACCGGTTGTCCCATTCAATGTCACGGTCACGCCATCAATCCCCAGCTCGCCGGTATCTTGCACCCCGTTCCCGTTCACGTCCTCCCAGACAAAGTTGCCCACGCTAGCCGGTTGGTAGAGACCGGCGTCCCACGTCAGTGCAACATCACCGCCGAGAATGGTGAAACTATCGGTTGTCCCGCTCGGATTGAGGTCTGAATCGGTGCTGTCATCACCACCTCGATTTTTTGCCGAGATTACATACCCATCTGGCGGCATCACCGTGATTGTGTACGTGCCCGGCTGCACGTTGTCAAACCGGTAGGTGCCGTTCGCATCGGTAACGATGGTTCGATCAACCGTGTTCCCATCAATGTCGGTACCGGTTAGCCGCACGGTCACGCCTGTAATCCCCGGCTCGCCAGCATCTTGCACCCCGTTCCCGTTAGTATCCAGCCACACCCGATCACCCACACTGGCCGGCAAGAGCAGACCGGCGTCCCAATCCCAAGCGATCGTATCCTCGAGCGAGAAGACGGCGGTCATGCCGGTGACCGGATCAGCATCCGAGTCAACCGTGTCATCAGCGCCTTGATCGGCAGCGGTGAAGCGCGCCCCCGTTGGCAATTCACTAAAGACCAGATAGTAGTCGCCCGGCAGCAGATCAGTAAACTCGTAGAAGCCATTGCCATCGGTGAACTGCGTCCTTACCTCCATATCGTCAGCCGTGCCGGCAATGCCGTCAGTGCCAACGTAGTAGAGGGTAACTCGCACATTCGCCACTCCCGGCTCTTCGGCGTCTTGCCGGCCATCACCATTGCGGTCACTCCAAACCGTATCACCCACCACCGCCGGCCGGAAGATGCCGAAGTCGATGGTCAGATTGCTGTCGCTCCCGTCGCCATCAACGGCCGTATCCGGCTCGCTGTCAGGCCGCAGCTCGATCAAGCTGCTGACGATGTTGAAGTCCGAGTCGGCATCCGCCTGTCGCGTACCGTTATCGTCGTTATCGCGATCGGTGTTGGTATCAGGCGCCGGCTCATATGGCCCAGCCGCTAGCGAGAAGTCGCCAGTGCTGCTGCGATAGCCATACCAGAAGCCGTCGATGCCGAATTGCCGTCCCGGCAAGACCACGAAGTAGTTGCCTTGCGGCAAGCCGGCAAAGCGGTAATTGCCATTGCTATCAGTCCACGTTGTACCCACTTGTAGATCATCCGCATCCCACGTCCCGTTGCCGTTGCTGTCACGGTAGAGCCGGACTTGCACCCCGCTCGCACCGCTCTCGCCGCTATCCACCACACCGTTATTGTTGGTATCGACCCAGACCAGATTACCGAGGCTCAACAACGGATACAGACCGGCATCGCGCGACAGATCGCTCTGGCCGCTGGTGAGTGCAAAGACATCGGTGGCACCGCCGCTCGTGATGACATCACTATCAGCGGTATCATCGCTGCCTTGATCAGCCGGGCTGAAGGTCAATCCAGCCGGAATATCGCTAAAGGTCAGCCGGTAGCTACCCGGCGGCAGGTTATCAAAGAGGTACTCACCGTTACTGCCGGTGGTCATGGTTCGGCTGATATCATCCGCCGTGCCAAACACGCCATCCGGCCCGGCCCCGGTCAGAGTGACGGTCACACCGCTGATACCGGATTCGCTGGCATCTTGCACGCCGTCGCCGTTCACATCGCGCCAGACGAAGTTGCCCACGCTAGCCGGTTGGTAGAGACCGGCGTCCCACGTCAAGTCTTCCTCACCCGACACCAACTCTGTCGCGCTCATCGCGCCACTCGTCGGGTCAGCGTCCGAATCCACCGCATCATCTGCACCCTGATTGGCCGCCGTGAACTCGTACCCGCTCGGTCGGCTCACTGTCACCGTGTATGTCCCCGGAGTAAGGTTGTCGAACCGGTAGAACCCACCGCCGCCGGTGGTCGTGGTCAGGTTGACCGCTACGCCGGCACCGGTTGTCCCATT
>NZ_JBWGQH010000005.1:0-52062 GCF_056331925.1 Chloroflexus sp. | reverse complement strand
TCAATGTCACGGTCACGCCATCAATCCCTAGCTCGCCGGTATCGTGCACGCCGTTGCCGTTCGTGTCTTCCCAGACCAGATTGCCGACGCTGGCCGGCCGATACAGACCGGCGTCCCACGTCAGGTCTTCCTCACCCGACACCAGCACTGTGGCGCTCATAGAACCGGTAGCCGAATTGGTCACATCCGAGTCGACCGCATCGTCGGTACCCTGATTGGCCGGGGTAAACTCGTACCCGCTCGGTCGATCCACTGTCACGGTGTATGTCCCCGGAGCAAGGTTGTCGAACCGATAGAAGCCACTACCATTAGTGGTGGTGCTGCGGTTGACCGCCACCCCCGCGCCGGTCATCCCGCTCAGCGTGACCCTCACGTTCGCTACTCCCGGCTCACCGATATCTTGGATGCCGTTGCCGTTCGTGTCTTCCCAGACATAGTTACCAATGCTGGCCGGCCGATACGCGCCTGCATCCCACGTAGTGTCGGTCTGACCACTCGTGAGCGTGAAGTTTGCAGTGCGATCGGTGGTTGGATTAGCATCCGAGTCCACCGCATCGTCAGTGCCCTGATCGGCGGCGGTGAAGACGTAGCCGCTCGGCAGGTTGCTGAAGATAAGGTAGTATTCGTCGGGCACAAGGCCGGTGAAGCTGTACGAACCATCAGCGGCAGTTGTAGCAGTTCCGACCACTGAACCATCAGCACGGTAGAGGGTGACGGTCACACCGCCGATCCCCGCCTCGCCGGTGTCTTGCACACCGTTGCCGTTGCGATCTTCCCAGACGAAGTTGCCGACGCTGGCCCGGTTAAAGACACCCATATCCCATGTCGGGTCGTTATCGCCGGCAGCCAGCGCGATCACCACCGTCTGGCGGGTAACCGGATCGGCGTCGCTGTCGATCGTGTTGTCGCTGCCCTGATCTTGCGGGCTGACATCGGTGTAGCCGGAGGGCAGGTCAAAGCGGACATAGTAGTTGCCGGGGATCAAGTAGCTGAAGCCGTAGATCCCGCTAGAGTCAGTGGTCGTAGTCGCCACCGACACATCATCACCACCACCGATATTTCCATCAGCACCGACGCTGAACAGTTTGACGATAACGTTGTTAATCCCAACCTCTCCACCATCTTGGATGCCGTTAGCATTCAGATCGTGCCAGACGCGATCACCGAGGCGAGCATGGCGGAAGAAGCCAAAGTCAACCGTCAGGTTGCCGTTGTTGCCATCACCATCATTGGTTGGCTCGTTACCACGGCTTAGCGTGATCGGCAGGCTATCGACGTTGCCGCCGGCGCCGGTCGTACCGTTGTCGTCGTTATCAAGGTTGTTATCGGGGTCTGGCGTCGCCATACCTTCGTAGAGGCCATTAGCGCTGCCGTTCGTGCCGGTGCTCGAGACGAAGTCGGCCAACGGTTGGCCCGTCGCGAACTGGCCGGCCGGAATACGCACGATGTAGTTGCCTTCAATCAGATCACTGAAGGTGTAGAGACCGCCGCCTGCCGTGGTAGTAGAGGCGACAAACTCACCTGCATCAACCTGACCGTTGCCGTTGCTATCGAGGTACAACTCGACGTGCACGCCGTCGATGCCGGGTTCACCGGTCTCGAACTGACCATTGTTGTTTACATCGTTCCAAACCAGATTACCGAGCGTCAACGGCTCGAAGAAGCCGAAGTCGAGAGTCAGGTTGCCGTTGCTGTCGTCGCCATCGGTGGCCGGCTCGAACGACGGGTTAAGCGTGATCACACCACTGACCACATCACCGCCGGTCTGATCGGTACCGTTGTCATCGTTATCCGCGTTATTGTCGGGATCAGGCGCCGGCTCATACGGGCCGCTTGCGGCACCGTTGCTACCGGTGCTTGAGCGATGGCGGTAGAGCGGCTGACCCGACACAAAATTACTCGCCGGAACCACGACGATGTAATCACCCTGCTCAAGACCGGTGAAGAGGTAATTGCCGTTGACATCGGTGGTCGTGAAGGTGACGAACTCGCTGGCATCAGGCTGGCTATTGCCATCACCGTCACGATAGAGTTCAACCCGGACGTTGGCAATACCACTCTCACCACTATCAACTACTCCGTTATCGTTGGTGTCGTACCAGACCAGATTACCGAGTGTCAACCGCGGGTAGAGACCGAGATCCCACGTCAGGTCGTTGTTATTGCTCGTACCGAGTGTGATCGTCGTAGTGCGCAAGGTTGCCGGATCGACATCCGAGTCGACTGCATTATCAGCGCCCTGATCAAGCGGGCTAATGGCGTACTGCGCTGGAATGTCGCTAAAGACCAGATAGTACGAACCGGCGATCAGGCGGTCGAAGAGGTAGCTCGTCACCGCCGTCGTCGAGGTGCGCGTAATCGACTGGATGCCCGGCGTTACCGGATCGCTGTCGAGCGGCTGGTTGGTCGTGGCATCGTAGATGGTGATGGTAATTCCGGCAATATTTGTGGTTTCGCCGGTATCCTGAATCCCATTACCATTCACGTCTAGCCAAATCCGATCACCTAGCCGTGCATCGTCAAACAGACCAAAGTCAATTGTCAGATTGCTGTTGGCATCGATGGCCGGATTGGTCATGCCGGTCGGTAATGTGGTATCAGGCTCATTGATCGGCAGCAAACCAACCCGCACCGCAAAGACTGGGCTACGTTCGCTATTGCCGGTTTGGGTACCGTTATCGTTGTTATCGGTCAGGTCAGTATCGGGATCAAGACCCGGTTCATACGGACCACTTGCCATACCGTTAATGCCAGTGCTCGACACCAGTGATGCGTTAGAGGCGACTTGAACGGCATACTGACCGCCATCACGCAAGCCACCGAAGAAGTAGCGTCCGCTATTGCTGGTAGAAATGGTTATTATTGCCGTCGTCTCCAAACCGTTGATCGTGCCATTACCGTCGGCATCATAGAGCAACTGCACCTGAATACCATCTAGACCAGTCTCAGCCCCATCTACCACACCATTGTTGTTGGCATCAAGCCACACCCGATTACCGACAGTCAAGCTGTAGAAACCGAAGTCAACCGTCAGATTGGTGTTGCTGTCACCATCTTCAGCGGTTGGTTCGTCGTCAACGCTCAGGGTGACTGCCCTGCTCACGACCGGCCCTGAACTGTTCGTCATCACTCCCACATTTGGCCCGATACCGTTGTCGTCATTATCGTTATCGTTATCAGGATCGGTCGTGTCGGCGCTGTCGTTGGCATTGCCACCATCGCTGCTACGGAAGAAGCGGAGAGGAGCGTCGTATGGACCAAAGTTACTGGCCGGAATGACGACGAGGTAGTCATCGGGGGCAAGGTTGTCGAAGCGGTAGAGACCGCCGCCGGTAGTGGTGGTCTCTGCCACCAGTGTGTCAGTACCGCTATCGTAGACGCCGTTGCTGTTGACATCACGGTAGAGCTGCACTGTCACATTATTGATACCGGGTTCGCCCGCATCTACTGCGCGGTTGTTGTTGTAGTCGTGCCAGACGAAGTTGCCCAGCGCCAGCGGACGGAAGAAGCCGAAGTCAACCGTCAAGTTACCGTTATTGCCATCGCCGTCGTTGGTTGGCTCATCTTGCGAGCGCAGGGTAATCAGGACTGCGCGCACGTTGCCGCTCCCGTCAGTAGTACCGTTATCGTCGTTATCGACATTATTATCGGGATCGGGCGTCGCCATACCTTCGTAGGGGCCATTAGCGCTGCCATTAGTGCCGGTGCTGGAGCGGAAGGCCGGTATAGCGCCGCTCGGCCCTAGCACCCCGCCGGCGGCAAAGTTGCTGGCCGGGATCTCGACCAGATAGTTGCCCGGATCAAGGTTGGCAAAGGCATAGAACCCGCCGCCGCTGGTAGTGGTCGTTGCCACCGGCGTATTTTCAGCCGGATCGATCGTGCCGCTGCGATCCGCGTCGTAGTAGAGGTTGACGGTCACGCCGTCAATGCCGCTTTCGCCGACATCGAGCATGCCGTTGTTATTCACATCGTTCCAGACCCGGTTGCCGAGGTTGACCAATTGGTAGAGGCCGGCGTCCCACGTCTGGTCATTCTGGCCGGCCACCAACGTGATTAACGCAGTTGCACCGCTCGTCCGGTCGGGATCGCTATCGGTTGCATCATTACCGCCCTGATCGCGCAGACTGCGCACATAGCCAGTTGGCAGATCGAAGACCAGATAGTAGTTATTCGCCGGGATCAGATAACCAAACCCATACACACCGGAAGCATCGGTGTTGGTACTGGCAATCGGGCTATCGCCGGCACTTTGGCCGGGTGTGCCGTCATCGTCACGGAAGAGCTGGACCTGCACCCCACTCACTCCCGTCTCGTCACCACCGTCCTGCACGCCGTTGGCGTCGCGGTCGAACCAGACCAGATTGCCGAGGCTAGCCGGGCGGAAAAGACCGAAGTCAACGGTAAGATTACTGTTCTCGTTGCGCGCCGGATCGCTCATCGCAGCGGGGAGCGGATCACTCTCATCAGTCGGCTCGCTGTTGGGACGCAACTGCACAACGGTACTACGCACAACGCTGCCACTCTGCGTACCGTTGTCATCACTGTCGGTATTGTTGGTATTGGCATTGGGCGCCGGCTCGAAGGGGCCGCTAGCGCTGCCATTCGTGCCGGTGCTCGATACATAGCCGCTCGGCAAGACCACCTCAACCACATAGTCGCCCTGCACTAAGCCGCTGAACAGGTAGTAGCCGCCGTTGCCGGTAGTCGTGGTTGCCACGGGTATGGTCTCACCGGAGTCGCTGACATCTCCATCACCGTTGAGATCACGGTAGAGACGCACGGTCACGCCGTCAATGCCATCCTCACCGGTATCAAGCAGGCCATTGTTATTGACATCGTCCCACACCCGATTGCCCAATGAGAGCAATTGGTAGAGACCGGCGTCCCACGTTGGATCATTCTCGCCCGACTCCAGATCAACCGTGATCGTGGTGGCTGTTGCGCTCACCCCACCGGGTACGTCCGAGTCGGTCGTATCGGTGGCTGCCGCCGCGTCACCTACCGTAAAGCCGTAGCCGTTCGGACGGGTAAAGCGGACGCGGTAGAGACCGGGTTGCAGGTTGGTAAAGCTATAGCTACCGCTGCCATTGGTGGTAGTCGTCGCCGCCGTATCATCAGCGGTGCCAAAGGTGCGGTCGCGTCCGGCCCCAATCAGCGCGACGGTTACATTGTTGAAGCCGGGTTCGCCTGTCTCTTGCACACCGTTGCCATTGAGGTCTTCCCAGACCAAATCACCTAAGCTGGCTGGAATGACCAGACCGGCATCCCACGTCAGATCATTCTCACCCGACTCAAGCGTGGTGGCGATCATCATGCCGCTGGCGTCAGCATCGCTATCGTTGGTATCGTTCGCTCCGGCCACCTCACTCGCCAGAATATCGCGGTAGGTAAAGACCTCACCACTCGGCGCCGTGACGGTGATCTGGTACGTACCCGGCGCGAGATTGGTGAAACTGTAGAGGCCGCCGCCGGCAGTGGTAGTGATCTGGTTAACCACCACACCCACACCGGTTGTTCCATTTAGTGCCACGACGACACCATCAATCCCTGCTTCACCGGCGTCTTGCACACCGTTGCCGTTCGTATCGCGCCAGACCCGATCACCAATCGTAGCTGGGCGGTAGAGACCAGCATCCCATGTTAAGTCCTCCTCAGCCGATTCAAGAGTCGTTGTCGGCATAGCACCGGCAATGTTCGCATCGGAATCGCCGATATCATCACCCTGATCGGCAGTGGTGAAGAGATAGCCGAGCGGTGCTGTTACCGTAATGGTATAACTCCCCGGCGTAAGGCCATCAAACGAGTAGAATCCGTTTGAGTCGGTTTGAGTCGTCATTGTCACGGCATCGCCAGCACCAGTCGTGCCGGTTAATGTCACGGTGACATTTGGAATCCCCGGCTCGCCGGCATCTTGGCGGCCGTTGCCGTTGCGGTCTTCCCAGACGAAGTTGCCGATGCGCGCCAACTGGTAGAGACCAAGATCGTACTGCGGATTATCCCCAGATACTGGCGTGAAGGGCGCCGTCTCAAAATTGTCGTTGGCATCGCTATCGAGCGCATCGTCCCCACCACGATCTTGGAGGCTACGAATATAACCGATCGGAATCTCACTGAAGCGAATCCGATAGGTATCCGGGAAGAGATTGGTGAACTGATAGAAACCGTTGAGATCGGTGTAGGTGACATCAACGACGGTATTATCGCTGTTACGTAGCAACTCGACCCGCACGCCGGGAACACCGGTCGTTTCGGTCGCATCCTGGATACCATCAGCATCGAGATCGATCCATACCCGATCGCCGACCGTGATCGTCTCGAAGATACCGGCATCGACAGTTTGATTATTGTCACCCGATACCAGTCGGATAACGCCGGTGCGTCCATCGAGCGGGTTGGCATCGCTATCGAGCGCATCGTCGTTGCCCTGATCAGCGCGGGTGAATGAACGATTGGCCGGCAGGTTATCAAAGACGACGTAGTACTCTCCCGGCAACAGATTGTTGAACAGATACAGGCCGTTGATATCAGTCGTTGTGGTCATCACCGGCGTGGCGCTGCCGGGCCGGTAGAGGCGCACCCGCACCCCCTGCACACCGCTCTCGGTCGCATCCTGAATCCCATCCACATCGGCGTCGAACCAGACATAGTTGCCGAGGCTGGCCGGGTTGAGCACACCCATATCGAGACTGAGATCAACTGCGCTCGACACCAGTTCAACAATCGGTGTGCGACGGTTGGCATCGACATCGCTGTCGGTCTCGTTAGTAGCAATGGCTGCATCAGGCGGACTCAGCAGGCTATAGCCGGGAGTAGCACCAAACTGAACAAAGTAGCGACCAGGAGTCAAATTGTCAAAGCGTTAGAAACCGTTGCTATCGGTGGTCGTACTACCAACCAACACATCATCACCTGTACCGGCCACATCATCGGTACCGGGCCGATAGAGTTCTACTGACACATTTGCCACACCCGGTTCGCCACCATCTTGACGGCCATTGCCATTGAGGTCGTGCCACACCCGGTCGCCAATGCTGGCCAACTGGTAGAGACCAAGGTCCCAGCGCAGATCGTTCTCGCCGGCGCTCAGGGTGGTCGGCACGGTCAAGAAGGTCGTTGGATTGACATCCGAGTCCGCATTATCGTTCGTACCCTGATCCTGCGGGCTCACCACAAAACTGGCAGGCACGACGAAGCGTAGATAGTAATTACCGGCCAACAGATTGTCAAAGTGATAGAGGCCATCAACGTCGGTGACAGTGGTGTTGAGTACATTACCTGAGCCGTCGTAAAGCACGACCTGCACACCGGGCACACCGGCCGTCTCGTTGGCATCCTGGATACCGTTGGCATTGAGATCGAGCCAGACCCGATTGCCGATGCTGGCGGTTGGCACAATACCGAAGTCCCATGTTGGATCATTCTCACCGGGTACGAGCGTCGTCATTATGGTCTGGTGCGTCACCGGATCGGCATCGCTGTCGAGCGTATCATCGCCTTGGTCACGCGGACTAGCACGGTAGCCACTGGGTAAGCTAAACTCAACGTAGTAATCATCGGGAACGAGATTGGTGAAGGTATAGACACCACTGCCATTAGTGGTGGTCATCGCCACCGGCACACTGCTGCCGGGCCGGTAGAGGCGCACTTGCACACCACTCACCCCCGGCTCGCCGGCATCTTGAATCCCGTTGTTGTTCGTATCACTCCAGACCCGATCACCAATGGCGGCAAAGACAAACAGACCCATATCCCAGTCGAGATCGTTCTCGCCTGGAGCAAGATCGATTAACGCAGTGCGGCGGGTGGTAAGGTCAGCATCGCTATCGGCAGCGTCGTTCGTCCCCTGATCGGTCGCTGTGACCGCGTACCCAGCCGGCGGCGGGCCAAACTGGACAAAGTAGCGACCGGGGGGTAGATTGGTGAAGCTATAGTTGCCACTGCTGTTGGTCGTCGTCGTCGCCACCAACTCATCGTCGGCCGTGCCGGCGAGGCCATCGTAGCCGGGCCGGTAGAGGCTCACCTCTACCCCGTTCACCCCCGGCTCACCGGCATCTTGGATGCCGTTGTAATTGAGATCGTTCCAGACCCGATCGCCAAGGCTCGCCAGCGCCGCCACCAAACCAGCATCCCAGCGCAGGTCGGTCTGATTGGCGGCCAGCGTAATCAACGTCGTAAGACCGGTTGCATCAGCATCGCTATCGAGGGCATCGTTCGACCCCTGATCGGGCGTGGTGAAGCTATAGCCGATCGGCAGATCGCTAAAGCGCACCCGGTAGGTACCAGCGTCCAGATCGGTGAAGCCATAACGGCCGGCGCCATCGGTCACGGTAATGGTTGGTTGCACACCGGGAGTCGCCGGGTCGCTATCAATCGAATTGCCGCTGCCATCGAGCAGCTCAACCGTCACGCCGGGCACGCCGGGTTCGGCGGCATCTTGGATGCCGTTATTGTTGGTATCGAACCAAACCCGATCACCAAGCGCAGCGCCACGGATAAAGCCGAAATCGAGGGTCTGGTTGCCGTTAGCATCATCGCCGTCGTTTACCGGCTCGCTGCCCGCCGCGAGGGTAATCGGCAACGAGCGCACCATGCCGCCGATCAGATCGCCGTTGTCGTCGTGGTCAACATCGTTATCGGGATCAGGCGTCGGATCATTGCCGCTGCTGGTGCGCATGCCGAACAACGCGCCACCGGGAGCAAAGTTGCTGTCATCAACCACCACAATGTAGTTACCGGCGGCCAAATTGGTGAACTGGTAATAGCCGGCTTCACCGCCAACCGTCATCGTCACCGAATTGCCAACATGCTCGCCGGGATCAGGCTGGCCATTGTTGTTGAAATCGCGGAACAGGCTTAACGACACGCCATTAATGCCGATCTCGCTATTGGCCGGCTCGTAGCGGCCATCGTTATCGCGGTCGTACCAGACCCGATTGCCCAACCGGAGCATGCCGGACGACGCAATCAGACCGGCGTCGCGGCTACGGTCGAGTTGATTGGCTGCCAGCGTAAAGACGGTCGTGCGGCCGGTCGTCGTATTGGCGTCTGAATCAACCTCGTCGTTGCTGCCGGTATCGGCCGTGGTGAAGGTAAAGCCAGCAGGCAAGCCAAATTCGATGTAGTAGTCGCCAGCACTGAGATCGCTAAAGATGTAGTAACCGGGATTGCCCAGGAAATCGTCGGTGGTGACAGTGGTGGCCACCAGCGTATTATCCGAGCGATAGAGCCGCACGGTCATACCATTGACGCCCTCGCTGGGAGGTTCATCCTGAATCCCATTACCATTGCGGTCAATCCAGACATAATTGCCAACCGCCGTCACCATCACCAAACCGACGTCCCACGTATCATCGTTCTCGCCTGCAACCAACTCGGTCACAGCGCTATAGCGGGTTGCCGGCTCAATATCCGAATCGACCGTATCGTTGGCACCCACATTCGGCGTGGTAAAGCCATAGCCGGCCGGTGGAGTCACGCGGATGTAGTAATCGCCGGGCGGAATATCGAGTGGGTCAGAGAAGAGATAGAACCCGGGGTTACCGTCATTATCCGGGCCAGAGATAGTAAAGCCCACCCAACGATCACCGGTACTCGGCCCGGTTATACCGTCGTTATCTTGGTAGAAATCGATCCGAGCACCGTTCACGCCGACTTCACCGGTGTCTTGCACTCCGTTCAGATTAGCATCGAGCCACACATAATTACCATACGACGGGGGCAACACCGCACCGCGCCTAATCCCAACACGCGGTGGTTCGGCGGCGAGGAGCGGATCACCATTGATGGTAAGGGCACGGTAACCAAAGGTATTCCACGCCACCTCGTCAGGAGTACCACCGACCGGCGCCCGCATCGGCCATGTCAAAATAACCGAATCACCTGGATAGAGAATCCGATTCCCGAAATCGATGCGGATCGAACGGACAGTTGTAATATCAGCGGGCGGGACCGTCGACCACTGCGGATCAACACAACCGGGGGCATCTATTGGATTACCATCAATATCGGTCAGGCCCAAATCCGGATTACGACAAGGATTGTTAGTAGTGCTGTAGTAGACCGTCGCACCGTCGGGCACACTGATCGGACCGGCCAAATAGGGCTGCCACTGGCTACCACGCGATTCGGTAAAGCGCACCACACCGACATCACCAACCCACGGCAAAATATCGATCAAGACCAGATTGGTCAGTGCCACCGAGTTGGTATTAGTGATAATCAACTTATAGTCGGCCATACCGCCCGGCGTAGTCTGACCAACATCAGGATCGCGCGTCCAATCGGTATCGAGCTGACCCAACACCCACTTGGCCGAACTAGCAGTGGCTGCTGCCGCCAAACTCAAGCTGGTAATCGATGAAGAGCAGATCAACTCGGAGATAATACCATCGCCATCTAGATCAAAAGTATCGGGTACTTGTTGACTACACTGATCGATAAAGATTTGGCTGGGCGGATTGGCAAAACTTGCCAATGACGCCGTATTCGTAATCATCCCGGCAAGCGTAGCCGGATTGATTCGCGCTTGAAATCGAATCGTAAACGACTGACCGGGCGGCAAGCTATAGCTATCCCACCGCCAACGCAAGAGCATACGACCGGTACCGTTGTAATTCTCAATTGCCTCAAACACCGGAGCGGGTGCGCCGGACGGACTCGAAACCACCGACCAGCTACCGGCTACATAGCTCAAACTTGGCACCAACAGATCGGCTAACACCGGATTCGCCAGTGCCGCCGCTGAAGTACCGATTTGGATATTTTGTAAGGTAAGCGTGTACTCTACCGTATCGCCGGCATAAGCAATGGTCGGATTAACCGACTTTCCAACCACCGCACGCGCACCGGGTTCGATGATACGGGTGCGTGCCTCACTCACGCGCGTGGAGGTAAAGCCATTAAACGTATATGCACTCGTCGCCTGATTGACGATCACCGCATTGACGGGGCTGGCGGTCACAACGGCGCTGAAACCGTGACCGGTGGCGCTAAAGCCAAACGGCAGCGGATCAAGATAGCGCCAGCGGATAGCAGTAATCTGCTCGCCGACGCCAAGCGTCAACGTACTACACCCACCACCGGTCGTCGGCGCAATATTGATACAGTTCGTTGTGGTAAAGGGACTACCGGGCACGGGGGTAAAGGTTGAGTTAAGATTCGTTGTGTATTCGAGCGCAACCCGGATACCAGTAACATTCCCACCATCGACGGTGATGCGAGTCACCTGCAATTCGGGCGGTACCGGATCGGTAATAACCACATCAGTCAAAGCTGTCGTACCGGTATTAACCGCGTTGAGGGTGTAGGTTACCGTATCGCCGATCAGCGCCGTCGTTGGACCACTCTTACTCGAACCTAAGCCAGGCGTGGGCGGTTGAATCCGCCGAACATCATCATCGGTCAAGGTTAAGGTAACCGAACCGGCTTGTGCTGTCACATCTACGACATTGCGCACCTCGGTACCAACGGAAAATGTTGTCGCGGGGAAGAGCACCGTCACCGTGCGGGTAGCGCAGAGACTGCTCGGCACAGTCAGGCTGGTCGCCGGCCATGTCACCGTATTCGTACCGCTATTGTAGGCACCGCCATCTGAAGCACTCACGAACGTCGCGCCGGCGGGTAACGTATCAACAATTTGAACATTCGTGAGATTCAACGACCCCAGACCACTATTCGGAATACAGACCTGCACCTGATAGGTTGTCGGCACATCAGGCGCACCGCCGGACACAAACGTCTTCGTCGCCACCGCCCGCGGTTCGGCACGCGCCGTGATGGTCAACGGATTGGAGAGGCGAGGTGGTGCCGTTGTCGAGCGCATCTCGGCACGCAAAGTAGCCGTCGTACCATCAGGAGTTGAACCGGCAGGAAAGCGAACCCGCAGCTCAAGGCGACCACTATCACCGGCACTGAGAGGGGCAGTAAACGTCCACGTTGCAGTCCGGGTAGCCGGATTGTAAGCCGTCGTTGTTCCGGTACCCAGCACCTGCACATCACCGACGGCACCGGCCAACTCAGGCGGAATAACAGCAGTCACCGTTGCATTCTCGCACGGCGTATTGATCACGCTCGAACAGCTATAGTCAACTTTAATCACCGCCCATTGACCACTATCAACAATGGGAAAATCGGTGCTGAGCATCACACTGACGGTAGCGTTCGCAAAGGCAATCGTCGGCTGTAAACCGCTAGAAACGACAGCGATGACGAGCAACAAGCTTACGAACGAGCGACGAAGTGCGGCGATGTTGGTCCACATAAGCTTAGATTCCTTAAGTAAGCAGACACAGTACTTCGGGTATGGCCGAAGCTACACCGAAGGCCTATCGTAAAATATACGCTTCCGGCGAACCACAGCATTACCAGATGGAACTCATCGTAGCAACCGAATCGGTGAGGATACATCGAACAAACGACCGTATTACACACATAGTGTGAAGAGCAGTACTACCTCTTTGCTTACCGCCGAACTACCATCGGAACAGCAAGAGATGCAACGGAAAGAAGCGGTTTCGCCGCAACAGAACCTTCCTAACCACAACATCAGGGCTGCACAGGGTCGTATGTCTCGCTTGCTTCCTACCAGGCAATAAATTTTTCCGATGCGTAAAGAGTTCGCAACCGTATCACAGATGACCTGGCAAGGCAAATAGTTTCAAATACAACACAATTGAGAATCATGCTCATTTATTGAAACTTCAGCGATATAATCACCTTATTTAGAGAGAAACACAATACGAATCAATTATTAATCCCGCCAAAATTTTGACATATATGCAACAAATCAAGTTTGACAAGCTAATGCACAACTTTTGCAAATATTGCACACCACTGTAATATATGCTATACTCACGGCGTAAAGAATATCCCAAATGCCTCATAGAGCTACAGGAAGCGCTGTCTGCTTTTGCGATCAAGTAGGAACAGGTACTGTCCGAAAAAAGTAGTTCAGATTCTGCGCTACAGGTTCAATCGCCTCGCCTAATCAGCTAGAAAGGTGTGCGCAATGGGTCTGCTCCGTTTCGCCGTCAAGACCTTTCGCCTCTCGCTTATGCGGGTAGGCGCCGGATGGATGTTCGCCCTTCTTACTTTCAATTTCAATCGCGTGACCATTGCTGACCTCGGTGCAATGGCGGTGATCGTCACCACATTGATCGGACTACACCACTTCATTTCATTCTTCCAAGTCTACTGGGGCCGATTCACCGACCGTTACCCGATATTTGGCTTGCGACGAACACCTTACGTTATCCTCTCAAACATTGGCGCCGCACTGATTTTTATGGCACTTCCCAGTATTGCCATTGGCCTCGGTGAGCGCTCACTGCTCGCGACGATTGAGGCATTTGGGTTGATCTTCCTGTTCGGTGTGCTGATGGCGATGAACGGCAGCTCGTCGAACGCTCTTATCGCCGAAGTGACAACCCCCAAAGAGCGCGGCGCGGTGGTTGCGTTTATCTGGGCGACGGTGATTATCAGTGGAATTGTCTCGGCAGGCGTGTCGCGGGTGATTATGCCACAATACTCACCTGAATCGATGCAATTCCTCTACAACCTTACCCCGATTATCGTTACAGTGACCGTCCTGTTAGGCGTAATTGGTCTTGAGAAGCCAATCTCAAAGGAAGAGCATCGCAAGTTGTTACTGGCTGCCCCGGAAAAGGGTGAGGCCGGCCCACTCGGGACGTGGCGGGTAGCTACGAGTCTGATGGGACACAACCCACAAGTGCGCGGATTCTTCCTTTTCGTATTGCTGGCGATTTTCGGTATCTTCCTGCAAGATGCCATTCTTGAGCCGTTTGGTGCTGAAGTCTTCAATATGCCACAAAAAGACACCGCTGCTTTCCAACAGATGTGGGGTGCCGGTGCGCTCCTCGGCATGCTGGGCATTGGTATCTTGTCGAGCGTCTTCTCGATTCAGAAGAAGACCATCGCAACGCTCGGTGGCCTCGGTGTAGCCGGCGGTTTGGCGTTACTCATGATTTCGGCCATGACCTACCATCGCGAGATTATTCAACCGGCCCTGTTCATTATGGGGTTGGGTATCGGCTTCTTCAACGTCGGCACACTCGCCATGATGATGGAAATGACGGTTGAAGGTCAGACCGGCCTGTATATGGGGATGTGGGGCATGGCTCAAGGACTGGGTAACGGTTTCGCAAACGTTGTGAGCGGCTTAGGGCATACGGTCATGATCGAAAGTGGCCTCGTCTCGCCCGCCACCGGCTACGCCCTCGTCTTTGGCTTCGAGGCCTTGTTGATGGTGCTAGCTATCGGCATCTTGCGTGGCATTTCGGTACAGGAGTTCAAGGGCCTTACCCGGCAAGATATTACAACGACATTGGCAATGGACACGGCCTCTTAAGTAGCTGCAATCGTATTGCTTGGCGCGGAGATATGCTCCGCGCCACTGGAAAATCGACTACGCATGGCATTAGAGATTACTTTTGACAAGATCGCCGATGTCTACGACGCCCAGCGTGCGCACCCACCGGCAGCAGCCACCGCAATCGGTCAAGCGATTGTTGCCCAAACCGGAATCGGGGCGAAGGTGTTAGAAATCGGGATTGGCAGCGGGCGCATTGCGCTACCGGTAGCGGCAGCCGGTACGCGCGTGATCGGGATTGATGTTTCAACCGGGATGCTAACAACGGCACGCGAACGTGCCCAACAGGCCGACGTGCCGTTATGGTTGATCCGAGCCGACGCACAAGCATTACCGTTTGCGACAGCGGCTTTCGATGCAGTTCTCGCTGTGCATGTCTTGCACTTGTTGTCCGATTGGCGGACGGCGCTCGCCGAGATGGTGCGCGTGGTTAAAACGGGTGGACTGATTATTCAAGGGGTTGACTGGCGTGACCCGACATCATGTGTTGGCTTGTTACGCAGCCAACTACGACAAGCAGTGATGGATCTCTTACCCGGTTCGCGACCACCCGGAGCCGGGGCGGCGGTTAATCAGCATCTGGCAAAACTAGGCGTATCTGTTGGCGACCCAATTGAAGCAGCCCGTTGGCAACGCTCCATTAGCCCGGCGGAAGTGCTGGCCGGTATGGCCGCCCGCATCGACACCGAAACGTGGGCATTAAGCGATGAGATACTGCAAGCCGCTATCGAACGAGTGCAGGTATGGGCAGAACACCGGTGGGCAGACCTCAACGAGCCACAGGTCGTTGAACATCGGTTTCTCCTGACGGTAGGGCGTGTGGCATAGGAGTGTCGTGGTCGTCGTGGTCAAGGTGGAGGAAGATAATGTACACTCCTGAACAACTCGAACGACGAAATCGCTCACCATGGACGAAAGCCCAATTTATCTTGGCCCCTATTCAGTTTATCGTCTTTATCATCAGCTTTGCCCTGGTTATCCGGTATCTCGCTACCGGTGAGGGATACTGGATTGCAACCATCAGCGTCTGGATCAAGATTGCGCTGATTTGGGCACTGACCATCACCGGCATGCTGTGGGAACACGATATCTACGGCAAATACTTCATGGCGCCCGAATTCTTCTGGGAAGACTTGGGCAACCTGATCGCCATCATTACCCATAACGCCTACTTCGTGGCAGTGTGGCTCCACCTCGATAGCCGCACCGTGATGTGGGTGATGGTCTTTGCCTACGTCACCTACCTCTTCAATGCCGGTCAATTCCTCTGGCGCGGCATCCGCTCGGCCAAAGAGCGACGTCTGCTTGAGGCGCAATTGCGCGCTCAGGCATCAGGAACAGCAAAGGCGCAGTAACAACGATGAGGTTGCGGCACACCTAATGGCCGTGTCGCTCAGCGAGATTACGCTCCGGCGTACTAGAAAGCGGAATAGATTGTATGCCGATCAAATCGCGTGCAGTAGTTATTCCCAAGCGGAACACCATCGAAATTCGGACGGTGCAGGTCAATGAGCCAAAATCGGGCGATGTGTTAATCAAGACGGCATTTACCTCGATTAGTGCCGGTACCGAACGCATGCTGCTCGATGGCCGCCTCCCTCAACCCCAATTGCTCTTCCCGGTCGTTCCCGGCTACGAGACCGTGGGGCAGGTTGTGCAGGTAGGCAGCAAAGCACCGAAAGAGTTGCTTGGCCAGTGGGTGTATATCGGCGGTGCGCGGTGCTTCCGGGGAGTGAATGCTGCGTGGGGTGGGCAGAGCGAATACATCACTGCCGAGCACGAGCGGGTGGTACCACTGGGAACGATAGAACCGGCTACCGGTGTTCTCCTGGCGCTGGCGGCTACTGCCTTGCACGGTGTGCGCATCGGCCAGATTCGACGCACTGACCGTGTTCTCGTGTTGGGGCAGGGGATTGTCGGCCAACTGGCGGCCCGGTTGGCAAAATACGCCGGCGCGCAACACGTTGCCGTCGCCGATCGGGTGGCGGTACGGTTGCAGGCTAGTCAAGCTGATCAGGTGATCGACGTGACCCGCGAGTCGCTTGATGAGGCCATTGGTGAATCGAAAGTGGATGTGCTGATCGAGGCGACCGGTTCGATGGGAGCGCTGTCGGGAGCATTACCGTTGCTCGCGAACCATGGTCGGGTGGTATTACTCGGCTACTACGATCATATCAATATTCCCTACGCACCGGTTTTTATGCGCGAAGCACAGATTCTGGTCGCGCGTGAGTGGGAGTTTGGCCCCGATGGTGACCTCCCGCGGGTACGTGACCTGCTGGCTAATGGTGAATTGAAGGTGGATGGTCTGCTTACCCATTATGTCCCGCTTGACCGGATCCAAGCTGCGTACCGACTGGCACTGGAAGATCCGGCCTGCCTCAAAGTGGTGGTCACGTGGCCTCAAAACGGGGCGGCTGAGTAATATGACACCGCATGGAATGGAGAAGTAACGAACAATTGCCTGAGCGGAGCGACGACGCCTAGAAAGAGAAACAGCACATGCCTGCGCATCCCAAGCAGAAACAGACCAGTACAACCGCCCGGATGCTAGCCGTTTACGGCAAAGGCGGTATGGGAAAGTCGTTCTTTACTACCAATCTGGTCAGCAAATTGGCACTCTTGGGAAATAGGGTACTCCAGCTCGGTTGCGATCCGAAGCACGATAGCTGTAATGCTCTCTTCGGAGGAGTAAGCTTACCCACGCTTGGCGATGTCTGGCGTGAGTTTAAGGAAGCTGGGCGAGAAGATGAATTGGCCCCACATCACGTCATCTTTAAGACGACCATTATGGACGGAGCAGCAACCGTCTACGGTTGTGAGATCGGTGGTCCTGAAGTCGGACGTGGTTGTGGTGGACGCGGCATCACGTTCGGCTTTGATATGCTCGAAAAGTTCGGTCTGAGCCAATGGGCGCTCGATTTTGTCGTCATGGACTTTCTGGGCGATGTCGTGTGCGGTGGTTTTGCAACCCCCCTCTCACGTTCGCTGGCCGAAGAGGTCATTATTCTCTGTGGCAACGACCGCCAAAGCCTTTACGCAGCGAACAATATTGCCAGTGCGGCTAAGTACTTTGCTAGCATGGGTGGACGGACGAAACTCCTCGGCCTGGTCGTTAATCGTGACGATGGCAGTGGCGTAGCTGCTCGCTTTGCCGAGAAGATTAACTTACCGGTGTTGGCAAGTATTCCCCTCGACCGCACCGTGCGTGAACTGGCCGACGCTTGTAAACTCGCTTTGCAAGAACCTCGCTTTGACGCGATTTTCGACCGCTTGGCCCGCCAGATCATTGACCGCACGCTACCGGAAGTAAAAATGGAAGAAGTGCAGCCTCTCGCCTACAAAGAGTTTTTGAGTGTCTTTGGTGCGGAGGAGCCGGACATCGTACCCGATGGGGCGAGTGCCGAAGAGTTGTTTGGTGGGCAACCACAGCGGAAATCGGCACCGGTGATAACACTAGGTCTGATGGAGCGCGCGGTGGGCGACAAACCCGACATGGATGCACCAACCCGAATGGTGGTCAAGCGCTTACTCAACGAACTCGGTATGTACGTTACGGAAGCCAACCACGATCCCAAGAAAGGAATGACGCTCACCGTTGATGGCTACACCACCATTTGCATGGGGAGCGCTGACGATCTCGATAGTAAGATTGCCATTCTGGCTGCGTTAAAACGTTCGGGTGAGCAATTCCGTTATGTCGATTTACGCCGACCGGCTAGCCCATTCTACCGCTAACCGAGCGATTTGGTTGTAACCGTTGGGTGGATGATGGAGGTAAGTAATGCGGCTGCACCTTGCGACCAAACCGACCGAATATCGAGTTGCGCCGCTCATCCTGCGTGTACGTTGGTGGATCGAGGGATGGATTTGGCGCTGGGGCGAAACGGCAGCAACCTTGCACGCCAAAAGCCCTGATTTGCAACATCCACTATGGAGGCGGTGATGAACGGAACCGATATCATCCCTGATCTGAAAGAGCTTAGCCGTCTCCTGATCGAGCGGATGCGGGTAAAACGCCGCCCGGTTGCAATTACCTATTGTTATGACGGACCACCACCGGGATACGAGCCGGCCAATGTAGTCGCTTGTGCCATCGTGCGTGAAGCCGAACAGGGACGCCGAGTGTATATCGACGCAGAGCACCACGATTGCTGGGTCGGTCAGTACCACCTTGGCTTCAACCCCAATCCGGGGCCGTACATTACCGAGGGCATCTATCTGACCGATGCACAGGGCTTTTACACGCCGGAGGCAGCAGCTTGCAACAAACGACAAAGCTATTCGTTACCGGCCGGAATGATTAAAGCCTTGGCAGCGGCACCGCTCGATGATGTACCTGACGGTGTGCCGGTCGATCTGATGGTATGCGTGGTTGATCCGCAACGGGCAATGCAAATCGCCGGCGCTGCTAGTGTGCGGATCGGGACATTTCCGGTCGGTGAGTTAGGTGCTAGTGCTTGCGCCTCGATTTTTGCAGCCCCATGGCACACGAAAAATTCAGTTTTTGCCATTGGCGATGGCGGCGGACGGATGCATAACCGGCTCGATCCGAGTGAAATGTTCGTTTCCATCCCGCGATCACATTTGCGCTACGTGGTAGAATTAATAGAGAACTTCCGCATTGATCCACAAAAAATGCGTGAAGTGATTATGCCATCGTATGCCGCAAAAGCTAAACAGCCGCGAGAGGAGTGAACACTATGCCTAGCGGACTCGGAGAAGCCACCCAAATGATCGGTCCGTTGACGCCGGCAATCCTGTGTTGGGCCTGTTTGATCCTAACCGTTCTTGGTCTCGGTCTCACGTTCATCTGGACGAATGTCACGGCCTACGCTCGTCGCACTCGTAACGGGCGGAAACCGACGGCGGGATCGGTGGTCAAGTCACAACGTTAATCGGCCCACAGCGGGATCAGGGCGTACCCGTCGCATACAGCAGAGGGTTCGTTTATCTGTCCCGCCTACATCGGGGTTGATGGGTTGGGCGGGCATGTGCCCGCCCATACATTTTGTAAAGGTGTTGCGCAATGAACAATGAACACGACCAAGTAGTCACCACCGAAGAAGTATCGAGCAATGGGCAAGCGCCCGCGACGAATGCTCCGATACCACCCTACCCGTTTGTTGCCATTGTTGGTCAAGCTGAATTGAAGTTAGCGCTGTTGCTTTGTGTGGTCAATCCAACCATCGGTGGTGTGATGGTGATGGGCCACCGTGGTACCGCCAAATCGACATCGGTACGGGCCTTAGCAGCCATGCTACCGCCGATCAAGGCAGTGGCCGGCTGCCCGTATTCGTGCGCACCAGATCGGACAGCCGGTCTGTGCGATCAGTGCCGGGCGATTCCTGCTCAGAAGGGTAAATCCAAGAAACTGAGTGTGATCAATATTCCGGTGCCTGTCGTTGATTTACCACTCGGTGCAACGGAAGATCGGGTGTGTGGTACGCTCGATATTGAGCGTGCGCTAACGCAAGGAGTACAGGCGTTTGCTCCGGGCCTGCTGGCACGCGCCAATCGTGGGTTTCTTTACATTGATGAAGTGAATTTGCTCGAAGACCATTTGGTTGATGTGTTGCTTGATGTAGCCGCTTCGGGGGTGAATGTCGTGGAACGTGAAGGGGTGAGTATCCGCCACCCGGCACGCTTTGTGCTGGTAGGATCGGGCAACCCCGAAGAAGGTGATCTGCGACCACAATTACTCGACCGCTTTGGCCTCCATGCCCGCATCACGACGATCACCGATGTGAATGAGCGGGTCGAGATCGTCAAACGGCGCCGTGAATACGACGCCGATCCGTTTGCCTTTGCTGAGAAGTGGTCGAAAGAGACCCAGAAATTGCAGCGCAAGATTAAGCAGGCGCAACGTCGCTTGCCCGATGTCGTGTTACCCGATCCGGTGCTCTACAAAATCGCCGAATTATGCGTCAAGCTTGAAATTGATGGTCACCGTGGTGAGCTCACATTGGCCCGTGCCGCTACTGCTTTGGCTGCATTAGAAGGGCGTAACGAGGTGACGATACAGGATGTCCGCCGCATCGCAGTGCTCGCGCTACGTCACCGTCTCCGCAAAGATCCGTTGGAGACCCAAGATGATACTGTCCGAATCGAGCGAGCGGTAGAAGAGGTGTTAGTGCCGTAAGTGTGATGGCGATACGCATCCTGCCGCAATCCTTTCATCCTGTATGGACTGCGGCAGGCATCCTGCTGCAATCCACATAGCCAGGCACGTTACACCGTAGGAGGAATCGCATCTGGCAGCGTGACGAACAACAACGATCACGCTGACAGGAGTACATTATGGTACAAAGAGTGAAAGAACTACCGACAGGGCCACTTCCCTTCACGGCAATTGTCGGCCTCGAAACAGCCCGACAGGCTCTGCTCCTGTTGGCAGTCGATCCGCTACTGACCGGTGTCGCGATTGGGGCAGGAGCAGGTACCGGTAAGAGTGCGTTGGTACGCGCCTTTGCACATATGCTGGCCGGAGGACGTGAGTTTGACCCCACCTTACCCTGCAATTTGGTCGAGATGCCGATCGGCGTGAGCGAAGACCGGCTCTTGGGCGGGATTGACATTGAGGCGACGCTGGCCCTCGGCGAACGGGTGCATCGCAGCGGGTTGCTGGCACGGGCCAACGGCGGCTTGTTGTACGTTGATAGCGTCAACTTGCTCGACGATAGCACGATCAACCACATTCTCGGTGCGTTGGATAGCGGCGTAGTGCGGGTCGAGCGAGAAGGAATATCCGTTGTGGAACCGGCCCGTTTTGTGCTGCTCGTCACATATGACCCGGCGGAGGGTCCTCCCCGTCGCCATTTGCTCGACCGCCTAGGGTTGATCGTAGCGCCGATCGGTAAAGCACCGGTGACGACGCGGGCCGAGGTTGTGCGTCGCAACCTCCACCCCCCCCTTGATTACGAAGATGATGAGGCGCTGGTGTTGGCCGGCATTCTGGCGGCACGTGAATTATTACCGAACGTCACCATTACCGATGATCAGATTCGACAATTGAGTCTGACCGCACTAGCATTAGGGATCGAAGGGCACCGGGCCGATATGTTCGCGGTGCGGGCAGCCCGGGCAGCCGCCGCACTGGCCGGACGTGATGAGGTGAGTAATGAAGACCTTGAGCTGGCCGTGCGGTTAGTGATGCTGCCGCGTGCTACACGGTTACCAGAAATGACACCGGCAGAATCCCAACCACCACCACCAACCCCAGAACCGGCCCCACCACCACCGAGTCAACAACAAGAGGACGACGAGCAGAACAATGATGACGATCAACCACCGACGCCACCAGACGAAGAGCTGACAGTCGAGGATCTTATCCTGGCGGCAATGGATACAGAAGTACCGCCGGACATCCTCGAAACGCCGTTTACCGTGCGCCGACGTGGGCGGAGTGGTTCACGTGGTACTATTTCCGGGCAACGCGGTCGCCATATTCGTTCGGTACCGGGGAGTCCGGCTCAGGGACGGCTTGATGTCATTGCCACACTCCGTGCCGCCGCACCATGGCAACGACTACGAGCGAGCGACCATCCGCAACATCAGCATCGGCGTGGACGAATTCATCTACGTGCTGAAGACTTACACATCAAGAAATACCGTTCTAAGGCAGGGACACTCTTCTGTTTTCTGGTTGATGCCAGCGGTTCAATGGCTTTGCACCGCATGCGACAGGCGAAAGGCGCCGTCAATGCACTCTTGCAGCAAGCCTACGTCCACCGCGATCAGGTGGCGTTGCTGGCTTTCCGTGGTGAGCGGGCCGATCTGCTCCTTCCTCCATCACAAAGCGTCGAGCTGGCAAAACGCGCCCTCGACGTTTTGCCAACCGGTGGCGGCACCCCACTCGCAGCGGCACTCCTGGCGGCATACCAGATCAGCGAGCAAGCACGGGCGCGTGGTATCTTCCGCACCACCATTGTGCTGATCACCGATGGGCGACCCAATGTACCGCTTAAGGCCGACCCCACGATGGACAAAAACCGCCGGCTTGAACAAGCTCGTCAAGAGGTGCAGCAACTGGCCGGTCGGCTGCGCGCTGCCGGTGTCGGTGCTGTGGTCATTGATACCCAGCGCAGTTTCGTTTCACGGGGTGAAGCACAGCAATTGGCAGCTTGGCTCGGTGGGCGCTATGTGTATCTGCCAAACGGACGAGGGGATCAGATTGCGAATGCCGTCATTGCTGCTAGCGAAGAGATGTAGTCCCGTGTCATCAAACCAGAACCTGTGACACATAACAACACCGGCAACGATGATCGTTGCCGGTGTTCGTGTCCCCGGCAGGCCGGCCAGTAGAGGGAAGGAGGAGAGTGGAAGAGGGGCAACGGGGCACTGAAGAGATGATGTACAAGTAGCACTGAGGTTCGCTACAGTTGCCTCTCTACCGGCGGGCCATGCCGTCTTCACATGCCTATAGCATACGATGACAAGTTACAAGCGGCAATAGTTCTTTATTCCCCTTTGCCATGACCCACATGGGTAGCATATAGCAGTATTAACTTTTGCGAGACAGCCGGTTGTCATAGCGCATGCACTCACAACCATCAGACAACAGATTGGCAACCAAGATGTGCTACAATCAAGAATAGTAAACCAACCGGCTCAACAAACCGTTGCATATGCCGTCTAAATCACGAGGCCCAACTCTATTTGACGCGCAACGTCAACAGACGTTGCAGCAACAAGCGCCACTCGCGGCACGGATGCGCCCACGCACGCTCGACGAATTCGTCGGGCAGACGCATATCATCGGTGAGGGTAAACTGCTGCGACGGGCAATTGCCAACGATCAGCTCTTTTCGCTGATCCTGTGGGGGCCGCCGGGGAGTGGCAAGACCACACTAGCTCAGATTATCGCAAGTAGTACCAATGCCCACTTCGAGCCGTTGAGCGCAGTGAGTGCTGGGGTCAACGATCTGCGGCGGGTCGTGCAAGAGGCTAAAGATCGGCTAGGCATGTTCCAACAACGCACGGTCGTCTTTATCGACGAAATCCATCGCTTCAATAAGAGCCAGCAAGACGCTATCCTCCCTTACGTAGAGGATGGCACGATCATTCTGATCGGCGCGACAACCGAGAACCCTTCGTTTGAAGTGAATGCAGCCTTACTCTCGCGAGCGCGCATCTTCACGCTTGAAGCGTTGACCGATGAAGAGATCGGCATATTGATCGACCGGGCACTGAGCGACCGTGAGCGTGGTCTAGGCGATCTGAAGATCATGCTGGCGAGCGATGCGCGTAAATATCTTATCAATATGTCAAATGGTGATGCGCGAACTGCACTGAACGCGCTCGAGGCAGCGGCCCGCTCGAAGCCACCGGCCATCGGCGAGACTCGGCTGATCACGGTTGATGATATTCGCGACGCCTTGCAAAGCCGAGCTGTGCGCTACGATAAACGTGGTGAGTTGCATTACGATGCTATCTCGGCGTTACACAAAAGCATACGTGACAGCGATCCCGACGGTGCACTGTATTGGTTGGGTCGTATGCTCGATGGCGGTGAAGATCCACTCTATATTGCCCGCCGGCTGGTACGGATTGCGGTTGAAGATGTGGGATTGGCCGATCCACAAGCGTTACCGCAGGCGATTGCAGCACAGCAAGCAGTACATTTTCTCGGTCAACCGGAAGGGGAGTTAGCGCTAGCGCAAGCGGTGGTCTACCTTTGCCTCGCGCCGAAGAGCAACGCCCTCTACCGCGCGTACAATGCGGTGCAACGTGACGTAGCCGAAACCCGCAACGAGCCGGTACCGCTCCATTTACGTAATGCACCAACGGAGTTGATGAAACGATTGGGCTACGGACGGGGCTACGAATATGCGCACGATTTGCCGGAAGGTCGGTCGGATCAAGAGCATCTGCCACCAAATCTGGTTGGTCGAATCTACTATGAACCGACTAACCGCGGTTTTGAAGCGGTCGCCCGTGAACGATTGGCGTGGCGCGAGGAACGTCGGTCGCAACCGGAACCGCCAGCACCGGCACCACCCGAGGAGTTAGCGCCCGGTGAAGAACCTCAGGCGCCGCCGGCGGAGACATCGCCACGGCGGCGTGGTAAACGAACTACCTTTTAGGGTTTCGCAGCGGCACGATGTTATTGTGCCGCACGATAAGCTGTTTCCTGACAAGGAACAAAGGTATGATTGACCGAGCACACGTCGTCATTATCGGTGCAGGCGTGATCGGCGCCAGTATTGCCTTTCATCTGGCCGAACGTGGTCTGCGCGATGTGATCATCCTTGAACGCGAAGAAACCGAAATTAGCGGAAGCACTGCTCGCTCGGCAGCCGGCGTGCGTCACCAATTCTCATCACGTACTAACGTGTTACTGTCGCGCTATAGTATCGAACGGTTGCGCCACTTTGAGAAAGAGGTGGGTGGTCACGCCGAACTACACCAAGTCGGTTACTTATTTTTGATTAACGACGAGGCGACATGGGCGCAATATATGCATAATGTCGCGATGCAACGCGAGCTAGGAGTGCGGGTTGAGGTACTTACCCCTGACGAAGCAGCTCGCTTTATCCCAAGGATGCGGATCGACGACCTCATTGGCGCAACATTTGGCCCTGACGACGGTTACTGCGATCCCTATGGAATCGCGCTCGGCTATCTGCGCGCAGCACAACGTCACGGTGTGCGTCTGCGCCGTAGTACACCGGCCATCGGATTCCACATCAATAGTGGGCGAGTCACGGCAGTTGAAACGCCAGCCGGTACCATTGGCTGTGAGATCGTGATCAACTGTGCCGGGCCATGGGCCGGTGAAGTCGCGGCGTTGGCCGGTCTCGATCTACCGGTGCGACCATACCGTCGTAACGTCTATATGACCACCCCCTTCCCGGTCATCAATGCACCGATTCCACTCACAATTGACGTTGCCACCGGTTTCTATATGCGACGCGAAGGTCAGAGTATTTTGATGGGCCGCTCGAAACCTAACGAGCCAAGTAGTACCAACACGAACGTCGATTGGGAATGGCTAGAAGCAGTGATAGAAGCCGGCATCTATCGCTTCCCAATCCTTGAGTCGGCAGGGTTAGCCGAGCAACAGTGTTGGGCCGGGCTATACGAAATCACCCCGGATCATAACCCCATCCTTGGTCGACACCCCGACCTTGAAGGCTATATTGATGCCAGCGGCTTTAGTGGCCATGGCATTATGCACGCTCCGGCTACCGGTCTGCTGATCGCCGAAGAGGTGATCGATGGACGGGCACACACTATCAATATCGACGAGCTGCGGATCGACCGGTTCCGCCGCGGTCAACTCGCATCCGAATTCAATGTTATCTAATGAGGTGATGAACCATGACACTTGATGAAGCCATCGCCGAAATCCAGCGCCGAATTGCTGCGGCTAGCCCCACTGCGGTGACAAGAGTGACGCGCGTGTCAACCGAGGAGGCGAGCATTCGCGCGTATGCCCCTGCTGCTGACGAACAGGCGATCAAGAATGCGACGAACGAGTTTACCATCTCCCTACTGACTAATGAGGGTCTCGATGTGCAGGTATTAGTGTATGACATTACGACCTCGCTCCCGCCAGAGGAGTAGGTGAGCGGGGATGACGAAGGCCTCATGTGGGGATTCTGCTGAGTAGATCAACCGGTTCGGAGGGCAAAAGAACCGCCCCGCTCACGTCCTTGCAGTCACAAGGGCGGAGGCGGGGCGATTACAGTACCACCACGATGCTGTCTCTGTGGCCTGCGTAAGATTTAGAGGATCATCTAGCCGGTGACGGCATAATCGCAGCCTCGGCTTATGTTCATCTCATCGTCGCTCACCGTCCATCAACACTTGCTGCAACTGCCGTTTGAGCCGCGCAAATGCTGGGTCGGTGACGAGGGCATACGAGCGCGGTCGTGGTAGATCGACCCGTACTTCCAACGCGATCCGCGCCGGGCGTGGCGTGAGGACATAGATACGATCGGCGAGAATGATCGCCTCGTCAATGTCGTGGGTAACGAGCACGACGGTGCGATCCAACCGATCCCAGAGCGTCAGCAGCCATTGCTGCAACTGAGCGCGGGTAAGTGCATCGAGCGCACCAAAAGGTTCGTCGAGCAGCATAATCGGGCGATGCCAGAGGACGGTGCGTAAAAAAGCGGCGCGCTGACGCATCCCACCTGACAAAAGAGCAGGGCGGGCATCGCCCCAGCCTTGCAAGCCGAAATCGGCCAGCAACGCACGCGCCTCGCGGCGGGCCGCCGCGACATCGCCGCCCTGCACAACCGTCGCCAACACCGCATTCTCGATCACCGACAGCCACGGCAACAGCGCATCACGTTGCGGCATATACGCCACCTGCCCGCGCCGACCGGTCACCTCAATTCCGTCGATCAGCACTGCACCGGCATCAGGCGATTCAAGACCGGCAATGATGTTGAAGAGAGTCGTTTTTCCACTCCCGCTCGGACCAATAACGGCGACAAACTCGCCTGCCGCGGCCTGCATACTCAACCGGTCGAGCACCTGAACCGGACCGGTTGGCGATGCGAAGGTCTTACTAATTGCACGAAGTTCGAGCGTTGACATATATGTATTGTGATGGCAAGACGCGAAAACGCACCGGGCAGAAGATCGTTTTCACGTCTTGACACGGCTACGGCAAGAAATCGTTGGTAAACGCCTTTTCCGGCTCGATCATGCGAGCGATCAGGTTACGATCGGCCATCCACTGTGCGTAGGCACGCCAGACTTCAAGCTTCTGCTCGCCCCAGCGTGCTGCCTCGGCCTGATACTGACCGGCCAGATATTGCTGACTACGCCGGACAAGTTCGGCATCGAGTTCAGGCGCAGCTTTGAGCAAAATATCGGCTGCTTCACCCGGTTGCTCAATGGCAAAGCGATACCCGGCGCTCGTGGCAGCGAGGAAGCGTCGCACAAGATCGGGTTGTTCGGCAATGAGCTTCTCACCGGTGATGAGCACGGGCGTATAGTAATCGGGAATGCACTGGAGATCATTCATCATCACAATGTTGAGTGGCACGCCCCGCACCTCAGCCTCGATTCCCGTCCAACCCTTAAAGATCCAGACAAAATCCACTTCATCACGCTCGGTCGCGACAAAGAAATCGGAGCTGCCGATGTCAACGAACTGCACCTGATCGAATTGATCGCCAACTCCAGCGCATTCGAGCAACCCCTTAATCACTGCTTGTTCGACGGGCGAACCGAATGCACCATACTTTTTACCGATAAAATCGCGCGGGCTAGTGATGCCCTCTTCAGCACGGCTGGCAAAACCACTCGTATTGTGCTGAATAATCGCAGCAATCGAGACAATCGGTACGCCCTCGACCCGAGCCTGAGTTACGCCTTCCTGATACGAAATACCAAAATCGAGGCGGCCCGTTGCCACCAACTGCTCGACAGTCCCCCCCTCTTGTGCGCCGAGGATCTCAACCTCTAAGCCTTGCTGGGCATAGTAGCCTTTCGCCTGAGCAACGTACAAGCCGGTATGGTTGGTATTCGGCGTCCAATCCAGTCCCACCCGCACTTTGGTGAGAGGAGCTTGGGTCGACGTTGTCGGCGTAGCGGCACCACCGCCACAGGCGGTCAGCAGGATGACCAGGGTCAGCAAAAACCATCTGTGCATTAGTGTTCTCCCTTCCAAAACACGATCCAGCGTTCAAGCAAACTCACCAACGAAAAGAGGGCAACCGTGAGTAACGAGGTTACTAATGCCGCGACAAAAACCTGATCGGTGCGAAAAGCGCGTAACGAACGGGCGATGTACACGCCCAACCCAGCGCTAGCCCCAATCCATTCGGCCAAGACTGCACCGATAACACTGTAGGTAATCGCGACTTTGATCCCGGTAAAGATCATTGGCAGCGCTGCACGCAAACGGAGCAAGCGAAGCAGTTGCCAGTAGGTAGCACCCATCGCCTCAAGGAGACGGCGCTGATCGCGGTCGGCGCTTTGCAAGCCATCAATTGTATTGACCACAATCGGGAAGAAGGTAATCAGAGCGACGACCAACATCTTGGGTAAAAGACCGAACCCAAAACCCACCACCAATAACGGTGCAATCGCAACAATCGGCACCGTCTGAGATGTTACCAGTAGCGGATAAAGGGCGCGACGGAGCAACGGCGAGGCATCGAGGGCCACGCCCAGCCCAAAACCGGTCACCAATGCCAGTGCGAAGCCGGGGATAGTCACGGTAAGGGTAGCCAAGGTATGTTCGACCAACACCGGCAAGCTGCTCAAGAGCGTAGTCACAATCCGAGACGGTGGTGGCAGCAACCAGACCGGTACAGCCCAAAACCAGACCAGTCCCTCCCAAAGGAGCAATAAGCCAACCACGAGGAGAGTCGGCGGTCCGTATTCAGCCAATCGAATCCGCCACGTTACCTGCACCGACAACGGCCGGGTTGGAGGAGTAATAGGAGCAGAGGCCTCTTCACTCATACTTCGCCAACTTTTCGGCAATCGACGAACCGTTGGGATCGTAATCAACCTTGATCAGGGTGAAGACCCGGCTAGCACCGGCGGCCAGTACAGCGTCTTGCGCCCGTTTAATCACGGCCATAATCGTATCGTAATCACCTTCAATGGTCGTTTCCATTGGACAGACACGGTACGTCAAGCCACTTTCGGCCACTACCGCAATCGCGGCATCAACAGCGGCATAAGTCGTAGCTTTATCGGGCAAACCGGCGGGCAGAACCTCGAAACTGACGGTAACTGCGGGCATACGTTCCTCCTTAACATACGATCATCTAACAACAAAAAACCGCCGCCCCAGCGAATGGAAGCGACGGTACGTCACATCACTTAGCAATCCCTCCGCTGGCATAACCCAGATCAGGTTCAAAGGGTTAGCGGCATCAGTTGGGCCGCACTCTCAGCCAGGCTCTCCCGGCACCCCTCGCTACATATGAAGTTGTGTTGGTAATGATAGAAGGAAGTTAAGCGCTTGTCAAGCGCCAGACAACAACGACCGGCTAGTGCCGGTCGCTTCTGGTGGGCCGCCTCGGATTCGAACCGAGAACCTGTCGGTTATGAGCCGATTGCTCTGCCGTTGAGCTAGCGGCCCGCTGCCTTATTATAGCGAAGAGCAAGGATTGTCGTCAACTCATCGGTTTTTGCCCAACTACCAACAGCATTGAGCGGGTTGGTGGGATGGCCGTCGTAAGGACGAAGAAGAGCGCCTTGGCGAGCACACGATGAGGAGCGCGGAACAGCCGGCCGGCTTCGAGACCGACTCGCTCCCACGGTGATTCAAACCGCTTGAGCGCAATGCGAAAACCGGCTTGCTCAACAAGCCACGTCAGCTCGTCCATGGTGTACGTGCGGCTATGGGTGGTATAGCGCGCCTCGCCCTCAAGCAACATTTGATGGCGAAACTCTTCACGGGTACTCAAGCTCTGCCACAACAGCATGCGGACAATCGCCCGCGCCCGACTTTTGAGATACAGCTCATTGGGTGTCGTAATCAGCACACGACCACCGGGTCGAAGGACGCGGTAAAACTCACGTAAGATCGGCAGGGGCGAATAGACCATGTGCTCGATCACTTCTGAAAAGATCACCCAATCAAAGCCGGCATCAGGATAGGGCAGCGGTTCGCGCTCAAGATGAACCCGCCGTACTTCGACCCCTAACCGATCCCAGAGCGCTTTGCGGGTAAGAGGGTCGAGATCGGCCCCACTGACTCGAAAACCGGCGCCAACTAATAATTCGGTAAACTGGCCCGGAGTGACACCGACTTCAAGTACATGCGCGCCATGCGCCGGCCCCATTGCTCGCAACATTGCGGCGAAGCGATGGCGATGTAAGCGGAAGTAGGCCTCTTTACCATCGGCACGCGCGCTCTGGGCCACCCGCGCAAAAAGAGCTGATTCATCAACTTTCGTCATGGTTTGTTCGTCTATGTAATAAGAAGTTGCACATCATCGCTTACACGGTAACGGCGGTCTACCTCATTATGCCGCGCCGTATAGTATCATACTCGTGACAGATCGGCGAGTCGGGTATCGCGCGCCGGTTTGATAGGAAGGAGCCGAGGAATGTTTCCACCTTCTCAGTCGTCAACCCCACAACGAAGCGAATTGAGCCGACTGTTTCTGCGATGGCTCATCTACTCGCTGGCAATCTTTGCTGCGGTCTGGATCGTACCGGGGATCGAGTTTAGCGGGCCGGGCTGGCAGATTGGGGTAGTAGCTCTGCTGTTTGGGCTGCTTAACGCTCTGCTACGGCCCCTGCTTTACTTCCTGACCTGCCCGCTCGTTATTTTGACCCTCGGTTTGTTTGGCTTGGTGATCAATGCGCTGCTGTTAGGATTAACGTCAGCACTCGCCGACCAGCTTGGTATCAATTTCGTGGTTAATGGCTTCTGGCCGGCCTTTTTTGGTGGCGTGGTTATCTCGCTCGTCAGCACGACCTTGCAATACCTTGCCGGCGATGTCCAATTTCGGATCGTGGTTGAGCGTCGGCCAAGGGAGTAAGGAGGGGTACAGTGACGCCCGTACCCCTAGCGACGAATAATGGCCTCAAATCCGTTCACGAGCGCGATGGAGCCGTATCGTGCGGGTTAGCAAGGTAGCACCCAGCAATAACACACCAAGGAAGGGTATCCCGGCACTCGTATTCGGTAGCGGTGCTTGACTACCGCTTTGACCACCTGCCGCCGGTGGTACAGGTATGGTGGTAGCGGTCACCGTGCCACCCGTCATCGGCGTCACCGTCACCGAAGCAATTACCGTCACCGTTGCCGTCACCGTCGGGCTACTCGTCACTACCGGCGTTCGACCGATCGTTGGTGACAACGTCGGAGTAGCCGTCGCCACCTGCTGTGATCCGACCACCAACACGGTACTGATATTGGAAAAGACCGGCCGACTCAACCCGCTATAATTCGCCTGCGCTTGAACCACAAGGAGCGTACCCACTGCCACGTTAGGCTGGACACGGGTTGCAATGGTCAACTCTACCCGCTCACCGGGGGCGAGATCAGGTGCAACGTAGGTTACTATCCGCCCGTTGATCACCGGATCGGCCCCGCGACTTGCATTGGCATTCAACACCTGCAAGTTCGCCGGCATAACGCTGCGAACATTGACAGTGCTGATCGTTTGAGATGGATGCGAGTTGCCCAAGATTACCGTAAAGACCACGTCCTGACCGGCATAAACACTTCCCCAATCACTCGATAGCCGCAAGAGCAGATCAGACTCACCGAACACAGCCGGTGCAGGTGGCTCGGTTGGAGTTGGCGACACCTCCGGTGTCGGCGTATTGGTTGGCGGTACCGGCGGACGAGGACGCGGCGTTGCTGTTGGGCGAGGCACAACCGTGACGACCGGCGCCGGTGATGGCGGCTCCGTCGGTAACACCGGTGGAGGAGCAGTGGGCGGCGGTGGTACGGGTGATGCTGTTGGAGTAGGCTCAGGAGGCGCCGGAGGTCGTGGCGGAGATGTTGGCCGTGGGGTAGACGGTACCGGAGTGTTGGTTACAACCACCGTTGGCGGGATAGCCGTCACCAATGTTGGGGTAGTAGGCACCGTTGGGGTTGGGGTTGCCGTGAGGGTTGGGGTTGCAGACGTTGGTTCTGGAGTGGGCTGTGCTGATCCGGCAACCGTGACATTGACAACATTTGAAACACCGATCCGCAAACTACCCTGTTCAAGTGTCGCTTGATTAGGAATAACCGTTCCCTCGCTGACCGATGAACCTACCCGTACCTGTATCGTTACTGATGCCGGATTAAGACTACTAACGTTTAGCGTGCAGAGCACCGTCTGACCCAAAAAGCACGATCCTCCTACCGCCGATACGTTGAGTACTTCAAGCTCAGGTGCTAGTACATCACGTAGCGTCAGGGTAAGCGTACTATCACTTTGGGTCGTCACGGCAAGACTATAGCTAAACGGTTGACCGGGCGCCGCTGTACTTAATGAAGCAAACTTGTTCACGCGGGTGATACCAGGGGTAGGTGACGGTGTCGGTGTATTTACCGTCGGCGTCACCGCGGTCGGTGTATCCACCGTCGGCGTCACCGCGGTCGGTGTATCCACCGTCGGCGTCACCGCGGTCGGTGTATTTACCGTCGGCGTCACCGCGGTCGGTGTATCCACCGTCGGCGTCACCGGGGTTACCGTTCCTGGCGTGGGTGAATTTACCGGTGTAAACGTTGGTGGGCGCTGTTCAAGGCTAACAGTCGTTTCAGTCACAGCCATCAGCCCCTGCGCCGGCACAACCGGCGGGAGCAACCAATTCAGCACCTCGAACGAGAGAGGTACCACAATCATCAAGACACTCACCGCAATCGCCATAAGTTCCCAGATCGTCCACGGTGCCGGAGCACGACCGCGACCAGGGGGTAACTTGGCAGAGTGCGACGGTTTTGGTGGCATACAGCCTCCTTGCCTCAACTGAGCGGGCGCGAGTCGACCAGATCGGCAATGACGATCAGGCGTTGCGTATCCCAGTTGGTGCAGGTAATCAAGGTGAGAACGGGTGATGGAGTCGGATCCATCACCTCCACCTGCGTTGGCCAAACATTGCGCAATTCACGGACACGGTAGCGGTACTGCCAACTACCTGTTTCGAGCACAATCTCATCACCAACCTTAAGTGCCGGTAGATTACGAAACACCGCCCCGCGCAAACCGGCGTGACCCGACAACACGGTGTTACCTGTCGTTCCCGGCAAAGCTGTGCCGTGATGGTAGCCGGCAGCATACTCGGCCACCTGCCACGCACCATCGACCACAAAGACCTCGTAGACAGGTGTATCCAATTGGATCGCGGGGATACGCAACCGTTGCGGTCGGGGATCGGTTTTGGGTAAGGGTTGAACATGCGTTTGTGGCGCAAGATAATCTGGTGGTTCGACGGCCAATTCAGATTTCGTAAAGGGCAAGGCAGGAAGATGAGGTGCAGCCGCCGGTGGAGCGACCGGAGCCGGTGGGATCGGTATTGTCGGTGCAAGCACCTCAGGTTGGGTTTGTGCTATCCATGCTCGCCACCAATCACGCCCGTAGCCATCGATCAGCCAGTATGCAAAGACTGCAACCATCGCGATAAAGAGGATGACTTCGGTGACGAGCAGTACTCGATCAACCCAGGTGCGCTGCAAGAAGCCGCGTAGTGCCTGTTCACGCTGCACCGTGCGTGAACGTAACTGTGCCGGACGCAGCGGATGGCGCCGAGCCGGGATTTCTTGTAACAGGAGGTGTTGCAGCAAATCGCGATCACTGATCGGCTGTTCCGACGATACAGCCAACCAGCGGGGAGAGGAGCGTTGCTGCGAAGATGTGGTCATCGTCGTACTGTTACTGACTCTGCTCGTGAACAGAATGGTACACTCGGTTGAGAATCTCGCTGTATCGCAAGCGGCATTACAACCTTTTCGGTTTGAAAAACGACATATTCCGCATGATTAGCACACAAATATGCATTCCATCCATTCGATTGCAAGCATTATAGCCGAGGCTAGAATGCTCTGCAATAGGCAACTATGGCTATCTACCATGCAAACACGCGGTCAAGTATTATCCGGTCAGGGCCACACAGAGACGTTCTACCCCGGCAACAAAGACGTGTGGTTCGGTCAGCGCCGACAGCATAATATGACAGCCGGGAACATCACCGTAGAAATAACCAGGATGGACAAAGACGCCCTGTTCAAGGAGATAGAGAGCGAGCGCCTCTTCATCATCCCAGCCGCTGATGGAAGGAAAGAGATAATAACCACCGGCAGGAGGACGGGCATGGATACGGTGGTGATCGGCGAACCGTTGCAGGGCAAAGGTCAGATTCGTGCGCACCCGTTCAACCATCGCTGAAACAAACGCTTCACCGGCAGCGAAGAGGGTCGGCAAGAGGAACTGGCTGAGCGCATTTGCCCCAAGCAACGTATCGTTAAGCAGCTCTAGCCGTGCAGCAAAAGCGCGCGCAGGTCGGTTAAGTGCAATCCATCCCAATTTGAGGTCGGGTAAAGCGAACAATTTTGAGATACCGTTCAGGGTAAATACCGGCAGATCGGGATGGAGGGCCGCCAACGGCGGAGTCGAAGGTGCTGCATACGTAAATGGAGCAAAGACCTCATCACAGATGATAGGTACACCGAGCAGATCAAGGGTTGTCAGCGAATGTTCGACAATTGCGCCGGTGGGGTTATGTGGTGAGACGATCAAAATTGCGCGTGTTCGGTCATCAACCGCGCGACGCAACGAGCGTTGGTTGATCTGCCAATCCCGGTCTTCATCGAGTTGATAGCTACGCAATTCCAGATTACGGAGCGCAGCCAGATATTCAAACAGTGGGTAGGTCACATTCGGTACGAGGAGGTTATCACCCGGATCGGCGAGTAAAGCAAAGAGCAGACTATAGGCCTCGCTCGTGCTGGCCGTCAGGAAAATATCGTTGGGCGTGAGAACCAACGGTGGCGTGCGCCGTGCGTAATACGCGACAATTGCCTCGCGTGCTGCCAAATCACCGTGAGGATCAGGTCGGTAACAGCGAGTTGTCCAGTATTTAGCGGCAGCAGTTGCCAATACCTCCGGTGGAAAGAGCAACCCTTGGGTTGTCGGGTTACTGCTTGTTAGATCGATCAGATCGCCGCGTGCTGCACACGCTTGCCGGGCTACCTCCAACCGATTGGGTGACAAATCAAGCTGGGTAAAAACGCCGGCCATCCTACGCACCATTCAGCGAAACAGCGAGATGACGCCAAAACGCATCACGTTCACCGGGCACAAACGGCAGATAGAGTGCAACCCGGTCGAGCAAACCCTCGTACCGTTCCCGCAACGCCGCTGGCAGATCGGCCGGATCGGCTTCCACAGCAAAGGTCGCCATCATTGTTTCGTCGATCAGTGCAGTCATCTCGGCCCACCGCTGCTGCGCCGCCAAGCGCGACAACTCTTCGCCAACCTCACCCCAGCCATGGCATTCAAGCACAGCGCGGTAGGTCGGTGTCGAGGCATAAAAGGCAATTTGCTGACGCACGAAGGCGCGCATGCGGGCGCGTTCGGTGGCATTATGTCCGGTAATCACTAAAGCACTTCCGGCGATGATACACGCCGCCGGATCGCGACCGGCAGCCACAGCTCCGGCGGTAATCTGCGGGCGCAAAACTTCGCGCAAATAACGGGCACTTGAGAGTGGATGGGCGTGGAAGCCATCGCATATCTCACCGGCCAGATGGGCAAGACCGGTATTCACACCGGCGATATAAATTGGGATCTGCGGATGATCGATCGGGCCAGAACTAAAGAAAGGTGTCATCAACGTATGTTGATAGTATTGTCCGCGATAATCGAGCTTGCTGCCAGTCTGCCAACACTGCCAGATGGCACGGAGCGCATCGATGTAGTCGCGCAACCGGCCTACCGGCGAATCCCAGACGCTGCTAAAACGTCGTTCGATATGGGCCTTCACCTGTGTGCCTAACCCCAACACAAACCGCCCGCCACTAAAACCGGCCAGATCCCACGCAATCTGAGCCGTCACCATTGGGCTACGTGGAAAAGCGATTGCCACCGCCGTACCGATAGTAAGCCGCCGCGTATGTTCGGCAGCAATTGTGAGGGGGAGAAAGGGGTTGTGGGCTGTCTCCGGTGCCCAAAGCGCAGCAAAGCCAATCGCCTCGGCAGCTTGGGCCACGGCGGCGGCGTTCGGCAAGGGATTGGCATCAACCTGAAAAGCGGCATCGAGCAAGAGCATAATGTTCTCCGTGACAGATCGGCTTCTGAATGGATATGATAGCAGATGTTAGGGCAAGAGGTGCAGGCCACTACGGATGCGAAACTCGCGACGCGGGCTGAGGGTGAAGAGCCGCCAAGAGTCACAAAAGACATAGAATCTTGGCTTTTTGCGAGCTTTAGGTGTTTTTATGGTTATTCCTATGCCGCACGCCACAGCGCAAGTTGGCTACCTTGCGCAAGACCTCTACCATTGCCGCATTCCGTAGAGCAAGCACCGAAGGATGGTGACCACATGGCCCCGAAGGGCTGCTACGGTTGCGAAACTGGCGACGCGGGCTGAGAGTGAAGAACTGTCAAGCGCCACAAAAGACCCAACATCTAAGAGGGTCGTTTTGCGCGGTTTGGGTGTTTTGGTGGCTCTTTATCACTCATCCCACAACGAAGGAAGGGTTGGGAGGGCAGATACTGCTACGAAACGATGCACAAATGATACGTTTTCGATGAGTAATAGAATCCCGCTCTTGGGGGAGATTGCTTCGCCTCGCGGCGGGCCGAGCGGTGCTCGGCCCCGACCGCTCGGCTCGCAATGACAAGCGAGAAGCGGCTCCTCACTCCACATCGCAAGATCAGCCACCGGGCGCTGCGACGATACCGTTGCGTTCGTCGTTTACGGCCTAATCTGATGCAGCAGCGCCGTCAAACGGTCATAATCCTCTTTGAGCAGCCGGGCCAATTCACGGCCAACCCGCACCAGATAGGCAGGGCCATCACGGCGGGCCAATGCGATCGCGCGGACGGACACGGCCAACAGTTCATCCGACGGCACCCCGGGAGCGAGCAAAACGGTGCGCAAAAAATCGAGTTGCTCGCCGAACATAACCAGTTCAGCATCGGTACAAGGATAGACTGAATAGTGAACCGGTGGCGGCTGGGGCGGCAGGCGTTGAAACAAACGCCCATCGAGGGTGTAACCGACCGTCAGTGCAGCGAACTCGGTTTGCAGCACCTCGCCGAGATCGGGATGTTCGCGGTAGATTTGGTCGTCGTACAGATTGCGCCCGCTGTAGGTACGGCCACGCACAATCGCCCGACCACCCGGTTCGCGGCTGCCGGTATGAATATCGTAGACCAGTCCATAGACCTGCATATTGGTATCACGAGTCGTGGCCCGCACCAACGCGCCAAACGGCGGCGCAGCCAACAATTCGTATGTCGCAGCGACAAACTGAGTCGTCGAAGACTCGATAATTTCACCGATCCGGCCATTTTGCGGCATCGTCATGAGTATCATCCCTGCACAAACTGCTTACTCTCGCGCTTGGCCGAAACGCCAGCCGGCGCTTCGGCGCGCTGGATCGCACCAGAGACCATCTGCTCGAACACGCGCCGCTCGGCGCTGCGAATCACCGCTTGTTCGTGAGCACGCTGCAAGGCAATCGGATAGCCCAGGCCGCGCGCCGCTTGATCGTAGACCAACGCATGCACCTGATTGACCCATGCCGGCTGGCTCGCCACCCAACCGGGTAGCTCGACACGGGCCAGCTCGCGCCCGACCCGCAAGAAAAAGAAGTGAATCTGGTGATGTTCGTACCGCTCAACGCTAATCCGGCTCAGCGAGCGAAAAATAGGACTGCGCTGACCTTCACGCAAACGCGGCGCAAACAGATCGGCGTCGATCAAGTCTTGGCACACCATACACGACGGGGTGAGTCCCTGTTTGGCATCACTACATTGGGTACAATTTGCCCCGCGCTGCGCTTTGACATTCACATCAGGGCACAGCATCAACCGGACCAACCCCATCACCTCTGGCGAGCGACTGCGACTGATGTACGAAGCAACCGGGATGGCTAGCTTCTGCATCTGGTCGAGATATGCCAAATACTGCTGCAAAAAGTGATCGCGTACTTTCGCGTCGGCATTCGCCAACGCCCATCGAATCAAGGTACCATCTTGTAATGCTACACGTGGAAGGTTCGGATCGGTCAGATAGTCGGCGGCTAATCGTGCCAACGCTAATCCTTCCTCAACATCACGCCGCATACTCAGCACCGCACCTTCAATGGGAATGCGGCGCGTGTCATCAGTCAAAAATAGCTCATCTTCGGTAAAGAAGAGGCGCGGTAGCGATTCGAGCCGAGCTTCTGGGTTGGTTCCATACCGGATATAGACCTGCCCAATGTTGATCAAGTAACAATCAACCTCACCGTGGCGGTCGACATCGAGATGCGAGCCATCGGTCGCCACGATTGCATAGTCGTTGGGTATAGGTGGCAAATCGCCTACCGTATCGAGCGCCTCCACCGGATCGGCCAATAGCCAGTTGAACGATGGTGAACTTAACTCAACCGCGGTATGCCATGTATCTTCCTGACCGACCCCGGCCAGATAGCGTTGGCGCACCTCATCAAGACGCTGATCACGCTGTCGCGCTTCACGGGCAACGGTCTGGCTCATCACACGAACCTGTTTACCGAGCGCAGCGAGATTAAGACTCATGCCGACTCCTTCGCTCACCTGTTCGTATTGTTTAGGATAGATGATCCGGTACGGTCTGTCAATGTACGTGGGCAAAGGAGAACGTTACGGTAAAGGTGCAATGTTCGATATACCGAGAGTGTGCTGTGCGAGCGATCGCACTTCCAGCTTGCACCATACCGTTTGCGAGATAACCGACGCCCCACTCAACATGCAGGCAACTCACGCGCAACCATCACCATAAGCAGACTGCATGCGCAGCTTGCATAGCTCCAGCGCTACTACACAAATATCATCATTTTAGAATATTGCCTAGCTACGCTGTCCTTGCTACATCGGGAAACACTTCGGCGGTATTCTCAACCGGGTTGCCGCAAGCGCGCAAACTGAACATCTACACTACGTTCATCCCGATGACTGCACGCTAGCCACGTACACACAATAGCCCCTGCGCGTAGAGCCATTGTAAGACAACGGCTCTACGTTCACCCTTGCCTGCCCATCCTCAACCTTTGCCTAGCAATGGTATCATACACCAACGGCATCCATCCGTCGCCCATCAGCCCTCGCCGGCGATGCGCGACGTTACGATTCAGGGTTGGCTATGTCCATCACGACCTACCAAGCGGCACTAGACTACATCTACAGTTTCATCGACCCCACCCGCCAAGGATCGCCCGATCCCTCTATTGCCCAACGCGGACTAGATCGAATTACCGCATTATTACGCGATGCCGGCAACCCACACCAACAATTACGTGCCGTCGTGGTAGCCGGTACCAAAGGCAAGGGCAGTACGTGCGCGATGATTGAAGCCATGGCGCGTGCCGCTGGGTTGAAGGTGGGGTTGTGGACATCGCCGCACCTCAGTTCGTACCGCGAACGGATCCAGATTGACCGTGAGCCGATTAGTCAGCAGACGCTGATCGAGTTGGTCAATGCAGTGTTACCGGTGGTAGAGGGGTTTGACGTAGCGACCTATGGCCGGCCTAGCACGTTCGATATTGGTTTTGTGATGGCGATGCGCCATTTTGTCGCCAAACAGGTCGATCTGGCCGTCGTCGAGGTTGGTTTGGGCGGAAGGTATGACGCGGCGGCGACGATCACACCACTGGTCGCGGTGATTTCCTCGATCAGCTATGACCACATGGCGATACTGGGGCCAACGTTGCGCGACATTGCCTACAACAAAGCTGGTATTATCCGCGCCGGCCAACCGGCAATCACGGTACCGCAGCACGTTGAGGCGGCAGCGGTCTTCGTCGCTGAAGCGCAGACGGTTGGCGCGCCGCTCTGGCTGGCCGCTGAGGCGGCAGTGGAGCCGTGGCTGGCAGACGGACAGCCGTTAGCTTATCCAGCGCCGCCGCAGCCGGGCAAGTTGCACGGCACGTTCCAACGAGAAAATGCGCGGTTGGCGATGGGAGCGGCGTTGCTGTTGCGCGGGCAGGGGATTGCGATTGACGATGCAGCGATCCGGCGCGGGTTAGCCGCAGCGTGGTGGCCGGGACGGTTTGAGTTGATCGACGGCCCATCGCGCATCTTGATCGATGGCGCCCACAACGGTGATTCGGCAGCAAAGTTGTGGCAGGCTATCGAGCAAGAATTACCACATCACCGGTTTATTCTCGTGCTCGGTACATCGCGCGATAAAGATATTGCTGCCATCGCTGCCGCACTCGCTCCGCACGCCGATCACATCATCATTACCCGTTCGAGCCATCCCAAAGCGATGGACCTCGACCGCATCGCGACTGAGGTCGAACCGTTCACGAGTGCGCCCATCACCATCGTACCTATCGTGGCCGAAGCGATTGCGACAGCACGCACCTTAGCCGGTCCCGATGACCTGATCTGCGTTACCGGCTCGCTGTTTGTAGCCGGTGCAGCACGCGAGGCGTTGGGATTGGCGGTGGCAGATTAGATTGGTTATGATGAGGCGCTCGTGTATGAGCGTAGTCCAACGCGCCAAAACAAGCGCGACGCCAGGAGTAACACACCGGCGACTATCGGCGCGAGCGCAAGGTAGAGCGGATCCAGCAGACCGATGAGTGCCGCCGCCGGGAAGGTGGTGAGGAAGGCGATTGGGATGATAAACGTCAAAACCAATCGGATCGTCGGGCTATAGACCGTTACCGGAAAACGCCCCGTCTCATAGATAGCAGTGAGCAGTTCGGTGACATTCTCGACCTGCACCAACCAGAAAGCCGTCGTCACCAGGAGCATCCAGATGGCGTAGGCCGTTACGATGCCGCAGCCGAGCAAAAAGAGAAAGGCAAGCAGTTGCACGGGAGTGGGCCACATATCACCAAGCCAAAGCCCGTAACCGATCAGGCCTAAACCGGTGAGGAGATCGGGCAACACGAGCAGATTAATCTGGCGCAGTGACGCCATAAACTGGCTATCAACCGGCTTGACCAACACAAAATCGAGTGTCCCTTTCTGAATATGTTCGACGATGCGGGTAATGTTGGGGCGCATAATACCATCGATCAAGCCCTCGAAGATACGAAAGAGACCGACGACCAGCAACGCCTGCGGCAACGTCCAGCCGCCGAGCGTGCCGCTAAACTGGAAGAACACGAGCGTACCGAGCACACCCCATACGAGCCACAAGGTGCTCTGAAACAGCGCAGTGACAAAATTGACTCGATACTCGAGGGCGATTTGTAAGCTATTGTGAGCAAAGAGGGCAAACAGGCGAAGGTAGCGGAGCATAGGACGTATATTCTCGTGATACGTGACCAATGATGAAGACGCATTGCAGGTATTGTACCAGAAGAGAAAAACGCACACCGTTGTGACATGCGCGACTGCCAGCACCGACACACCTCACCGAGCAGCAACAGACGGTACAGCATCGATCCCCCTCGCCGCGGAAGATTCGGAGCGGAATGACATCACTTGACAAGGCGCACAAACACTTACCGAGCATCCCACCATAACATCACCACATCGGCGCTGGAATACGGGAGACGATAGCAGTACGGTAGTGCGCATTGCGTCCTTGAGGGTAAGGAACGATGGACGCGACACACGATCACTCAACGACGTTAGAAAACCAGGACACGAGAGTAGGCCAATGCGGGTCTTTACATGCGACAGTAGCCCCGCAACCAGGCAGGGCTACCGTCGCATTGCTGTATGATAACGAGCTGAGATACCTATCACAACCCTACGCCCGTGCAAAGCGGGCAAACTGCGGCGCCAATGCCGGCGGCAGTCGGCCAACGATATGCGCACCGTCGCTACCGAATTCCTCAACTTCGATCACACCACGCTGCCGCCAGAGCGCAACGAGGTCGTTACGCTGGTAGGGGATCAACGCATCAACCCGCACCATGCGTTGCGCCAACGTCGCCACAATCCGCTCACCAAGCGTCTGCAACCCCCAGCCGCGCTGGGCTGACACGGCTACAATATCACCGGGCAGACCCATCTCAGCAGCGATCTGGTCAATACCCTCAGCAGTTGCACCCTCGAGCAAATCGATCTTGTTGAGGACCGTCAAGATCGGCTTATAATCGACCTTTAGCTCGCGGAGAGTCCGCTCAACCGTCTGCGCATGCTCTTGAGCATTACGATGGGTCACATCAACCACGTGCAACAACAGATCGGCTTCCTCAATTTCTTCAAGAGTAGCCCGAAACGCAGCGATCAGTTGGGGTGGTAATTTTTGGATAAAACCGACGGTATCGGTCATCAGCGCAACGGTATTACCGGGCAACAATACCTGCCGCGTAGTCGGATCGAGGGTAGCAAACAGCTTATCTTCCGCCAACACATCGGCGCCGGTCATCGCGTTGAGTAAGGTACTCTTGCCGGCGTTGGTATAGCCGACCAGTGCGATAATCGGTACACCGGTCTGACGCCGACGCTGACGGTACAACTCGCGGTGACGGTGAACATCGGCTAATTGCTCTTTCAGCCACGCGATCCGGCGTTCGATCAAGCGGCGGTCAATTTCGAGCTGCGTCTCACCGGGGCCGCGCAGACCGACCATACCACCGGCTGAAGTACCACCACTGGTACCGGTCTGTCGCTCAAGGTGCGTCCACTGTCGGCGCAGACGCGGCAAAAGGTACTGATACTGGGCCAATTCAACCTGCAAGCGCCCCTCATGAGTGCGAGCGTGACGGGCAAAAATATCGAGGATCAACGCAGTACGGTCAATAACTTGCGTTTGTAACTCCTCTTCCAGATTACGGATCTGGGCCGGACTGAGTTCATCATCGAACACGATGAGATCGGCTTGCGTCTGCTCGCGCAGTGCCGCCACCTCTTTCACTTTACCGGGACCGATAAAAAACTTGGGTTGCGGTTCGGGTAAACGTTGAAAAACCCGACCGACCACTTCCAGATCGGCCGTCTTGGCGAGGAGGGCCAATTCGTCAAGTGAATCCTCTACCGGCCATGGGCTACGAAAACTGGCGACTTCGGCACCGACCAGCAAAGCCCGCCGGCGCGGCATTGTCGTGGAATAAAGGCGTTTTCCGTCGTGAGTGCGGATCTCGTTAATGGCAGTCTCCTTTGACCGTGCAAGCATTCGGACCATACGCATTTATATTGTAGCACGCTCACCCGGTCACTTCAAGCATGTGCCGGGCTGGTGATAGAGTGACAACCGTTAGTAATTGTTATTTTTCGCACAATCAGTAGTATCTATTATACACTGTAAATGGTATGAAGCAAGAGGTATCATCCTCTGGCTTGCATTCCGACGCTAGACGATGAGGTCGCTGCGTCGCTCTACGACAGAGGAGGGTAGGCATGAACGACACGTGGCTTGCGTTGACGGCTGCGGTAGTGCATCAGCGTGATCTAATCCGTGATGCCGAACACGAACGACTGGTGCGCGAAGCGCGTCGCCTCCGCCGTCAGCGCTCGTGGTGGTACCGATTATGGCAACGCCTCATCAATACCATAGGGCGCAAATAGCACAGCCCCAACGGCGTAGCGCCGTAAGATACAACGTGGTACCGGAGCGGGTGGTCGGTGACCACCCGCTTTGTCTAGAACCCATTAAGTTGTAGCCGGTTGCGTTAGTCTGGCAAGTCGGCGTTGTAGGCGCCACGTCGTCAACGGGCCAGCCGGCGGCTCAATCCAGCGTGCGAGTGCAGGAATGGTAGCCGTGCGCCGATCCTGAATAACGCGACGTTGGCGCAAGAGCATTGGCACTTCGGCCAGAGCCATCAGCCGCCCGGCGATGAGTGCCGGTTGGCGGCGCAAAGCAGCGTAGGCGATAACCATACCATCGTAGGCGAGGATCGACGGCAAACAGGCTACCAGCAACGGCGTGGGTAAGCATCTGATAATCATGCGAAGTCGGTTACGTCCGAGCAAGCGTTGCTTTAGCGGGCTAGCAACACCGGCCGTCGCCGAATAGATATGGCGCGCACGAGCATGCGGCGCCAAGACACACTCCCAACCACGTAACCGCGCCCGCCACGCCAGATCGGCGTCTTCGAGATAGCTAAAAAAATCGGCGAAGAGACCGATATCATCAAGCATTGACCGGCGTAATAACGCTAAACCACCACTCGCCCCAAACACCGGTTGCGGTTGCGATGGTAAGGCGCTAACCGGCAGACCAAGGTCACGATCGGTAGCAATACCATCAGCCTGAAAACGAATACCGGCTCCGGCGACAATATCCGGTTGACGACTAAAGGTTAACACGCCGGCAGCCCACCCTGCTGCCGGTGAAATCACCAGGGCCTGCCACAACGCTGCCACACACCCCGGCTCGGCCAGTGCGTCATCGTTGATCAGCAGGATGAGATCGCCCCGCGCTACAGCAATACCGGCATTCACCCCGCCGGCAAAACCGGCGTTGTATGGTAGATCAAGCACCCGTACCGTCGGTAGATGCGCGCGCACCCACGCACCGGCCCGATCACGTGAGTGGTTGTCAACCAGTACGATCTCGTCGGATGGACGCAACTGGGCCATTACCACACTGAGGCAGGCCGGTAAGAAACGACGTGCGTGGTAGGTTGGGATAACCACTGAAATGGGCGGACGGTCGGACATAGTAGTGACTTCGGATTGTTCAGTAGGCATGCGCTTCCCATTGTAATCGAGATTGGCGGGCGACAAAATAGGTAGAACTTCTAAATAATTATCGCCCTGTACCTGTACCGCTGCATCGAACGCATAGAAGACTGCTCCCAACTGACTCCAATTGGCAACCGTTTTTGTCCTTCCTTCCCCTCTTGACATGTCGCGTATCATCTGCTATATTGTATACAATCCTTTCTGGGCATAAGAAATATATCTTATTTGTATAAACTGTTTTATTCGATGGTAATAGGTGAAAATCCATTTACCATCTTGAGGACATCGATCATCTTTTTGCTACTACACCCAATTGTAATGAGCAGATTGTATACAACTAATGATACATCCTCCGCAGATCACGTCTACCGGCGCCTACGCCGGTTGCTGATCGAAGGCTATTACCCACCCGGTACCCGTCTCATTGAGGAACGCCTGGCTCAAGACCTTGGCGTTAGTCGAACACCAGTGCGACAGGCACTCGTGCGCGCAGCCGCCGAAGGGTTGGTACAGATCTTTCCCAATCGCGGCGCGGTAGCCCGGAACTTCACAACCAACGATCTGCTCGAGATGTACGATTTGCGCGCTTTGCTCGAAGGGCACGCAGCCTATCTTGCCGCTCAGCATATCACAGCGGCACAGTTGGAGCGGATGGAAGCCGCCGCTGCTGCACTCGAGGCTTCGTTACAGCAGCACTTCGACCGTCGTGAAGACGAAGTTCACTTCCTGGTTGAGCAGAACGCCATCTTTCATCAAACCATCGCTGAAGCTGCCGGTAATCAACGCTTGATTGCGATGCTCAACCAGATCGTTGCTATCCCCTTGCAGTTTCGCTCGTTCTATTGGTATCGCGCCGAAGAGCGCCACATCTCCAACTTTTTTCACCGCAGTATCTTGACCGCACTGAAGTTGGGTGACGGCGATCGTGCCCGTGCAATGATGCGAGAACACATTTTCTATGGCCGTGATGTGTTGTTACAGAGCCGGCGCACAGAAACTGCGGCGTTCGGCGAGGAGTAGGGATTGTGAGTCGTCAACGTCCACCACGACCACTCGATGATATCCGTGTGTTGGAACTAGGTGCGTTTTTGGCCGGGCCGTTCTGTGGTCAGTTGCTGGCCGATTTCGGGGCTGAGGTGATTAAGGTTGAACCACCCGGTAAAGGCGACCCGATGCGGGAGTGGGGCCGCCATCGTTACAAGGGTCGCACTCTCTGGTGGCCGGTATTGGCCCGTAATAAGAAGTCGATCACCATCGATCTGCGCACTCCCGAAGGGCAGGCACTGGTCAAACGGATCGTTCCTCACGTTGATATGGTCCTCGAAAACTTTCGTCCCGGTACGCTCGAAGCATGGGGACTGGGTTGGGAAGATTTGAGTGCTCTGAATCCCGGCTTGATCATGATCCGGGTCAGTGGATTTGGGCAGACGGGACCATACCGCGATAAGGCAGGTTTTGGTTCCATTGGTGAGGCGATGGGTGGTATTCGCGCGATCACCGGCTTTCCCGACCGCCCCCCAACGCGCATCGGTATTAGTATCGGTGATTCGCTGGCGGCAACGTTTGCAACGCTGGGTGCGCTCGTGGCGCTTCATCAACGTCAGCGTAGTGGGCAGGGACAGGTCGTTGATATTGGGATCTACGAAGGGGTCTTGGCCCTCATGGAGAGCATGATCCCCGAATATCAGTTGACCGGCCATATCCGTGAGCGCACCGGCAATATTTTGCCCAATGTCGCTCCCTCGAATATTTACCCCACTGCTGATGGCGGTTGGTTTGTGATTGGGGCTAACGCCGATACGATTTTCACCCGTCTTGCTCAAGCCATGGGCCAACCCGAATTGGCCCGCAACCCGCGTTTCGCCACTCACCAAGCGCGCGGCGAACACCAAGCTGAACTCGATGATCTGATTGCGGCGTGGACGATCAATTACACCGCTGATCAACTCCAAGCCATGATGGACGAGTATGGCGTCCCGGCGGGTCGTATCTACACCGCCAAAGAGATGCTGAGCGATCCCCATTTTATTGCGCGTCAGTCGATCATCGGTGTCCACGATCCCGAATTGGGCGAGATCAAAATGCAGAATGTCGTTCCACGCCTTTCGGCCACACCGGGTGGTATCGATTGGACCGGGCCGGCACTCGGTGAGCATAACCGCGAGGTGTTTGTCGATCTACTTGGGTTGAGCGAGGATGAATTGGCAACGTTGCAAGCGAAGCGAGTAGTCTGATGGAAGCCGTCACGATTATTGATGTCGCCCCGCGCGATGGCCTGCAGAATGAGCCTGAGATACTCGATCCGAGCACACGGGTTGAACTGATCGAACACCTGCTTGCTGCCGGTGTGCCACGGGTTGAGATCGGGTCGTTTGTCAATCCGCGGCAGGTGCCGCAAATGGCCGGCGCTGCGGAAATTGCTCGCCTGCTCACCGAGCGCGGTTATCATCTGGCGGCGCGCACCACGAACGATACGTTTCGCTTTACCGCACTTGTTCCCAATCAACGTGGCTACGAATTGGCGGCTGCTGCCGGTCTACGTCACGTTCGTTTGGTGCTGGCTGCCAGTGACGGGTTGAATCAGGCCAACTTCAAACGCACGACCGCCGAATCACTAGCCGAGTTTAGTCAACTCGCCTCACGCATCTACTACGACGGCCTTGCATTTGGTGTCGCCATCGGTGCGGCGTTTGGCTGTCCATTCGATGGCTACGTTTCCCCTGAACGAGTCATTTCGATTGCCGAACACGCCGTCGATCTCGGTGCCAACGAGATTATTTTCGCCGATACCACCGGTATGGCCGTGCCGACGCAGGTGGCAAAGTTGTGCAAACTGGCAATGCATCGGTTGCCGCATGTCACCCTCACGATCCACCTGCACAATACCCGCAACACCGGGTATGCCAACGCTTTTGCTGCCTGGCAGGCCGGCTTCCGTTCGTTCGATGCAGCGGTAGGTGGGATCGGTGGCTGCCCCTTCGCCCCTCGTGCCGTCGGTAATATTGCCAGTGAGGATTTGGTTCACATGTTCAACGGTATCGGTGTACCCACCGGGATCGACCTGCCGACTCTTTTGCACACCTCTGATTGGCTGAGTACAACCCTCGGTCGACCACTGCCGGCCCTCACCGGTAAGGCCGGCCCGGTCTATACCTACGTCACTACGGCAACACACCACACGTCCTAGCGGATTCTTCGGGGAGCGATTGGTTTTATAGGGAGGAATGGAGACATGAGTTACCGTATTGGAGTCGACGTCGGCGGTACCTTCACCGACCTCATGCTCTTCGACGAGGAGAGCGGGCGCTACTGGCGCCACAAGACGCCTTCTACACCGCATGATCCGTCAGAGGCAGTGCTGGCCGGTATCGCGGCCATCTGCCAACAGGCCGGGATTGCCCCCTCGCAAGTAGCCCAAATTATGCACGGTACGACCGTCGCGACAAACGTTATTCTTGAGAGCAAGGGAGCGCGCGTCGGTCTCGTTACCACCGAAGGATTCAAGCAGATTCTGCACCTTGCCCGCTCGCAGACGCCAGGACCACTGGCCGGATGGATGATTATGATTAAGCCGGAACCACCGGCAACCTTGGCCGATACCCGCGAGGTGCGTGAGCGGATGAGTGCCCGTGGTGAAGTGGTTCGCCCACTCGATGAAGAGCAAGCTGAAGCCGTTATCCGTGAGTTGGTCGATTCGGGAATCGAGTCACTCACCATCTCGTTAATCAACTCATACGCCAACCCCGACCACGAGCGTCGGCTCAAGGCGATTGCTCAGCGCGTTGCTCCTCATCTGCCGGTGACAATCTCATACGATGTGTTGCCGGAGTTTCGCGAGTATGAGCGCACCCTCACCGCAACCATGAACGCTTATGTCAAACCAAAAGTCAAGACTTACGTACACAATCTCGATCAGAGTCTGCGCCAACAAGGCGTACAGGCCAAACTGAACATCCTGCGCTCGGACGCCGGCCTGATGACTGCCGAGACGACCGAGGAGAACCCGGTCTACACGCTGCTCTCCGGCCCGTCAGGAGGTGTAGCAGGCGCACTCCACATTGCCATTCGCGCCGGGTATCCTAGTATCTTGACCTTTGATATGGGTGGCACCTCAACCGATGTTTCGCTCTGTATGGGCGAACCGAACATTGCCCGTGAGACGGTCCTGGGCTATTTCCCGGTAAAAGTGCCCTCGGTCGATGTACGCTCGGTTGGCGCTGGCGGTGGCTCCATAGCCCACGTGCCTACCCTCACTCGCGCCCTCCGCGTTGGCCCGCAAAGCGCCGGGGCCGTGCCCGGTCCGGCATGCTACGGCAAAGGCGGTACCGAACCGACCGTTACCGATGCCAATCTAGTTTGCGGCTATTTGCCGCCAAGCATCCTCGGCGGCGCGATGCAGCTCGATGTGGCTGCAGCTAAGGCAGCGATACAGAAGATTGCCGATGCTACCGGCCTCAGCCTGATGGATGCCGCCGAAGGAATTTTGCGCATCGTCAACGAGAATATGTTCGGCGCACTGCGGCTGGTCAGCGTGCAACGCGGCTTCGACCCGCGCCAGTTTGCCTTGATGGCTTTCGGCGGAGCCGGTCCACTGCACGGCAATGCACTGGCCGAATTGCTCGGTTGCTATCCGGTGATCGTACCCCCCGCACCCGGCTTGCTCTGCGCGCTTGGTGATCTCAGCGCCGATTATCGCGACGAGTTTGCCCGCACCTACATCCGCACCGTCGATCGGGTTGAGCAAGAGGAGATGGTCGGGATGCTGCGTGAACTGGGCGCAGAAGCACAGGCGATGCTGACCAATGAGGCCATCCCGCCCGCCCGCCAAGAGATTCGCTACTTCGTCGATATGCGCTACTACCGCCAAGGCTACGAGATGCCGATTGCGATCAGCGAGGCCGAATTCGAGCAAGACCTGATCCCGCTGCTGGTGCAGCGCTTCAATGAGCTGCACGACCGCACCTATGGTTTTATGCTCGACAGCAACGTCGAGATTGTCAATCTGCGCGCAGTCGGCATTGGCCGCGTGACGAAGGTGGAGTTGCCGGAAGCCGAGCCGGGTGATGCCGATGCCAGCAGCGCCTACACCGGCGACCACCAAATCTACCGTCACGGTGAATGGATCACGGCCAAACTCTACGACCGCAACAAACTACGCCCCGGTATGCAGATCGAAGGACCGGCCATTATCACTGAAGTCGATAGCACAACAGTGGTGCTGCCCCACCACACCGCAACCGTGGATCGGTACTTCAACCTGTTGATCAATCGGAGCTAACTGCTGTGCAGCGTTGCACCAAGACGAATAGCGAGGAACAACGATGGCAACCAATCTCAAGATTGCGTCGATTCCCCAGATCGAGATCGATCCGGTCACGCTCGATATTATCGAGAATGCGCTCAAGAATACCCGATACGAAATGGACGCCGTACTCTACCGCACGGCGATGAGCCCGGTGATCCGTGAGCAGCACGACCAGTTTCCAATGATCACCGATCCGCACGGGCGGATGATCGTCGGTCAGTTTGGTTCGTATATTGCTGGCTTACTCGACAACTGGGATCAAACCATCGAACCCGGTGATGTCATTTTGCTCTCCGATCCGTACCTCTGCGGTGGGGCGATCAGCCACATCAACGACCTACTGGTAATGCTGCCGATCTTTTACGGCGAGGGTGAGGATCGCGAACTGATTGGCTGGGCCAGCATGTTCGGCCATGCCCAAGATGTGGGTGGTCCACTGCCCGGATCGCTGCCAACCAACGCCACCACCATCTTCGGCGAAGGGTTGCGGTTGCCACCGGTTAAGATCTACGAACGCGGCAAACTCAACCGAGCCGTGCTCGACATCATGCTCAACAACGTCCGCCAGCCCGAAATGAACCGCGCCGACCTGATGGCAATCATTGCCAGTTGCCGCACCGCCGAAAAGCGGGTCATCGAGCTGTGCGACCGCTTTGGCAAAGATGTCTATCTGGCAGCCACTCAAGCCCTGCTCGATCGCACCTACCGGGCGATGAAGGAACTGATCGTGCGCAACCTGCCCGAAGAACCACAGTCGTTTGAAGATTATGTCGATGATGATGGGCTGGGCAATGGGCCGTTTAAGATGAAGTTGACAATCTGGCGCGAGGGTCATGAAGCCTACTTCGACTGGACGGGCACCGACCCGCAGGCGATGGGGCCGATCAACTTCTACCTCAACGAATCGATGTTCAAAATGTTCATCGGCGTCTACCTGATTATGGTTTTTGACCCGCAAATCCTGTTCAACGACGGCTTCTACCCGCTGCTGCATGTCATTATGCCCAAAGGCAGCCTTATCCAGCCGGAGTTTCCGGCTGCACTGGGATGCCGTACCCATGCCCTCACCCGCCTCTTCGACGTGCTCGGCGGTGCGCTGGCCAAACGTGCGCCCGAGTTCACTACTGCTGCCGGCTATGGCACCTCGCCCTACCTGCTCTATTCCGGCTACGATAAGGACGGTGAATTCTTCTATCTGATGGAGATCAACTACGGTGGTATTCCCGGTCGTCCGATTGGCGACGGAATGGACGGGCACTCGTGGTGGCCGCTCTTTACCAACATTCCCACCGAATACCTTGAGAGCTACTATCCGATCCGGATCGAACGCTACACCAGTATTATGGACTCAGGTGGCGCCGGCTTCCATCGTGGTGGGAATGGTATCGAGAAGATCTACACCTTCCTCGAGCCGGGCGAAATCTCGATCCACGACGACCGCTGGTTAACACCGCCGTGGGGCAACGTCGGCGGTAAGCCGGGTAGTCGGTCAACGAAGATTCTCGTGCGTACCGATGGCACACGCAAGGTATTGCCCAGCAAGTGCGACCAAATTGCGGTTGAGCCAGGTGATCAATTGATTTACCGCACTGCCGGTGGCGGCGGTTGGAAAGATCCACTCACCCGCCCACCGGAGGCCGTGCAGCGTGATGTACGCTACGGGTTGGTCAGCCGCGAGAAGGCCCTGAATGACTACGGCGTCGTACTGACCGACACGTTAGACATCGACGTGGCCGCTACCGAAGCCAAACGCACCGAGCTGGCTGCTGCCCGTGGCGAAATCAAAGGCTTCGACTTCGGACCGCCGCTGGAAGAGTTGCTGGCCAATGCCGAAGCCGAGACCGGCTTGCCGGCACCGCGTAAACCGCAACCGGTGCGATGGGCCATGGCCCGCGCCGCTCGTCGCGAGCGTATGGCACAGCCTGTCAAGCAACACGAAGTCACAGCCGACTAGAAAGAAGGCTCGCTTCGCTTGACCAACTACCCACCGGTGCACCGACACCGGTGGGTAACCGCCTGAGGAACTATGACACGCTTTGAGCAACTTACCGACGACTACCGGCAGCACGGTTTAGCCGGCCGAGTCGGCTTCGGCGAACAACCGGCACTGCTGGTAATCGACTTCATCAAGGCCTACACCACCCCCAGCTCTCCGCTATACGCCG
>NZ_JBWGQH010000004.1:142452-174667 GCF_056331925.1 Chloroflexus sp. | reverse complement strand
GTTTGCTATGACCAGGCGCGGTGATTACCGTGATTACCGTCGCAGATGGTGCATGGCGCTGGAAGTGACATAGTACAGATGACCATCGTGAAAGATGGCTCGCTCCGCTCGACATGACAATGTAGACCCCTTTGTTATGTCGCGTGCAGCGAGCCATTTTGTCAGCCAGAGTGTGGTGTTTGCTATGACCAGGCGCGGTGATTACCGTGATTACCGTCGCAGATGGTGCATGGCGCTGGAAGTGACATAGTACAGATGACCATCGTGAAAGATGGCTCGCTCCGCTCGACATGACAATGTAGACCCCTTTGTTATGTCGCGTGCAGCGAGCCATCTTGCCAGCCAGAGTGTGGCGTTTGCTATGACCAGGCGCGGTGATTACCGTGATTACCGTCGCAGATGGTGCATGGCGCTGGAAGTGACATAGTACAGATGACCATCGTGAAAGATGGCTCGCTCCGCTCGACATGACAATGTAGACCCCTTTGTTATGTCGCGTGCAGCGAGCCATTTTGTCAGCCAGAGTGTGGTGTTTGCTATGACAAATACCTTTGATCGGCGGTGTGGATGAAGGCTGCATCCTATGATTTACACTCAGTGGTAGAATGACTGCTGCGGGTCACAAGTCGGAATAATGTCACGATACTGCCGAACACCAGTGAGGAAACACTACGATGCAATGGTTGCGACGGTTATTTGGGCAATCAGACACAGCACCCGTATTGTTGTTGCACGTCCGTTGTGCCCGATGCGGTGCAGTCGTGCAGGCACGCATTCACCTCTACAACGATGTGTCGGTGGAGTATGACGAGCGTGAAGAGGTGAAGGGGTATTGGATTCGGAAGGAATTGATGGATGACCGCTGTTTTCGTCTGATGACGGCCGAGTTACGGTTTGATCGACAACGGCGGTTGATCGGTCAGGAGATCAGCGGCGGCGAGATCATTACCGCCGCCGAGTTTGAAGCTGTGCGGGCCAATCGTGGTACAACTGTGTAGCGCATTGTCCTGCTTATGCCGCAACAATGAGACCACCGTCGACCAACAGTTGCTGACCGGTGATATAGCCATTGCGCGGCGAGAGCAAGAAGGCAATGGCTTCGGCAATCTCAGCCGGCGTGCCATAGCGACGCAGCGGGATCCCTGCGGTCGTGCGTTGGGCAATATCGGCGGGAGAGACCCCTTCACGCGCAGCGTAGCTCTGGTTCCAATCTTGAATACGTTCGGTGAGAATATAGCCGGGTGCAACGGCGTTGACCAAAATCCCCTCTGGACCCAACTCGAGCGCTGCCGTTTTGAGTGCGTTAACCAACGCAGCGCGTAAGGCATTCGAGAGGGCAATACCGGGATGCGGGCTTTTGACGGTAAAGGAGGAGATCGCCACCACACGCCCACCACCGCTCTGGCGAAAGAGAGGCAAGGCGCAGCGCAGGAGGCGGAGAGGGGCAACCACCATGACATCAAACGAGCGTCGCCACTCTTCATCATCGATCTCGGCCAAGGGTTTGACCGGCGGGCCGCCATAGTTGAGCAACAACGCATCGAGCCGACCAAACTGCTGCGCCGTCTCGATCAGATGGGTCGTTGTCGTCTCTGACGCCAGATCACCGGCCACCGCAACGATCTGAGCTGTAGGCACTTCAGATTGGAGCAGCGCTACAGCTCGCTCTGAAGTACGGCTATTGATGATGAGGGTATATCCCTCTTGTGCCATCCGCCGCGCGACGGCAAACCCAATCCCTTGGGAGGCACCGGTCAGGATTGCCACACTCATGCCGCCTCCTGCCGCTCCAAAAAGTCGGTCCGCACCGGATGGAAGAGATCAAAAAAGAGCGAGTCTTCTTCCATTATTGCTTCGTGTTCGATGCCACCGGGAATATGGACAATATCCATCGGCCCAAGTTCTTGCCATTCGTCACCAACACGAAAACGTACTCGTCCGCTGAGGACCAATGTCATTTGCTCGTGAGGATGGCTATGGGCAGGCGCCACCGCACCCTTGGGCGCTTCAACACGCACCGCCATCAGTTCTTGGCCGGCAAATGGGCGGAGCGTCATCGCCCCAATCGCAAAGCTCTTAACGTCAGCAGTATGGGCCGTCTTCACACAATGCCTCCTTCTAAAAACTGCCGGACGAGTGTGTGAAACACAGACGCCTTCTCAATCTGCACCCAGTGGCTACACCGACCAATGAGATGCAAACTGGCATTCGGCAGATGCTCCATGAGATAGAGACTCGTCTGATACGGCACTATCTTATCAGCGTGGCCGTGTAAGATCAAGACGGGATGGGTGATCCGACGCAACGCTGAAGGTGGCACGACCAATTGATCAATAGCTTGTTGGCGTGGACGCGGCCACATTGCGATAAAGCTACATTGCACATCTGGCCGCAGGGCGGCAGCCAGGCGCATATTGGCAATCTCGTCGAGACGATCGCGGATAAAATCTTCATCGTAAGCAAACCAACGAATAGCGTTCCGCATGGTAGCGAGTGTTGGATCTTCGTAGAATCCCCAGATGCGATCAAGTTCGGGGGAAAGCGGACACGGGCCACCAACCGGCCCCATCAAGACCACACGCTGAAACCGATCAGGTGCTTCCATCAGGAGATGGAGAGCAATCGCGCCACCCAATGAATTCCCAACCAGATGTACACGAGGGATGGCAAGGGCATCGAGCAGGTGCAATAGTTGGTCGAGCCATAGCCGCAACCACGGACGAACGCCTTGCGGTGGTGGATTGGGGTGGCTACTGTCACCATAACCGATTAAATCGGGAGCGAGACACAGAAACTGCTGACCGAGTTCGGGGATGGCCAACTGCCAGTTGGAGAAGCCGGTAGCGCCGGGGCCTGAGCCGTGAATGAACAAAACCGCTTCACCGGCACCAAACCGGTAGAGCGAGGTCGTGTACTGACCGGTAGGAATGGTGATCTTTTCCATGGCATCTCCGAAGGTACAAAAGCGAACACCCAGAAACTTACTGCGCGCTACATGACAACACCATCATAAAGAGTAGCTTCGATTCGGTAAACCGTGCTATTCGCCATAGTCGAATGGCAGTCAGGTTGCACCCCAGACCCAGCTAATGGTCTACCATCGTCTTACCGCCGGTTACGTGCTATACTGGGCACAGGCCATCGTTGCCGCAGAACAACCGCGAGATCGGCTACGCTATCAGTTGACCGAGAGTTGCAATGTGGACGACCACCGGCGACGACCGGCGAAAACCCGTGTCGCCCCGCACGGTTGGGCGGGGCCTAACAGCGTGTTGAAGGAGTACAATCATGCGCTATGGAGATTCCAACTGGCGGTCTACCCAGCGGATTCGGCTGGACATCAATAACGTGTTTGGACCGAACGGCCTGACCTCGGCAGAAATTGAAGCAGAGGCAGCGCGAGCGGCAGAAGCCATTGCCGCCGTACAGAACCGGCGCACCGAGCTAGGTTGGCCGTTGTTGCCGGAACAAGATGTGACGCCGTTTGAGCAATTTGCCGCCGCGCACCGTGACCGGATTGACACCTTTGTTGTGCTGGGAATAGGCGGCTCGGCGCTGGGGAATATTGCCGTGCAGACGGCAATTAATGGACCGTTCTATAACCTCTTGCCGCGCGAACAGCGGGGGTGGCCGCGTTTGTTGGTGCTCGACAACTCTGATCCCGAATTGAATGCCGGTGCGCTACGTACCCTCGATTTGAAGCGGACGATGTTCAACGTGATTAGCAAGAGCGGCACTACTGCCGAGACGATGGCGTCGTTTCTCTATTTTCGGCAGGCATTGGTTGAAGCGGTAGGTGAAGAGAAACTCGGCGATCACATTGTACTGACGACCGATCCGAGTAGTGGCTTCTTGCGCCAGATCGGTCAGCGCGAGGGATGGACGATGTTTGACCTACCCCCAAAGGTGGGCGGGCGCTTCTCGGTATTAACGTCGGTAGGTTTGTTATCGGCGGCAATGACGGGAGTCAATCTGCGCGAGCTGCTGGCCGGGGCGGCCTACGGCGGCGAGCTGGCAGCCAATCCCGATCCGCTGCGGAATCCGGCAGCGCTAGGTGCGCTCGTCAATTATCTCTGCTTCCGCAAGGGAAAGCCGATTGTAGTGATGATGCCATACGCCAACCGGTTGCGCGATGTCGCCGACTGGTTCGCGCAACTGTGGGCCGAGAGTTTGGGGAAAGCGGTTGACCGACACGGTAAGACGGCGCGGGTTGGGCAGACACCGGTAAAAGCACTGGGGGCGACCGATCAACACTCGCAGGTACAGCTTTATATGGAAGGGCCGTATGACAAGCTGATCAATTTTATCGCGGTTGAGAAGTATGCTGAGGATGCCCCCATTCCAACCGCTTACGAGGATCTGGAGGGGGTGAGTTATCTGGGCGGTCATACGATGGCTGAGTTGATACAAGCCGAACAGCAAGCGACGGCAATTGCGTTGAGTGAGGCGGGTCAGCCAAATATGACGCATATCTTCCCTGAGATTAATGCCTTTACGCTCGGCCAGTTCTTTATGTTGATGGAAATGCAGACGGCGATTGCCGGTGAGTTGTACGACATCAACGCCTTTGACCAACCCGGCGTCGAGGCAGGGAAGATCAATACGTATGCCCTGTTGGGACGACGCGGATTTGACGAGCGACGGGCTGCCATTGCAGCACGAGCGCAGGCATTGGATGCACGTTGGGTGGTGTAACCCTGTAGAGCCGCACGGCGTGCAGCTCCATCATCCAATCGCAGGAATGAACGATGGAGCGCTGAACGCCCGTGCGGTTGTGGTGGTTGGTACAAAGCTGCACGGCGTGCAGCTCCATCATCCAATCACAGGAATGAACGATGGAGCGCTGAACGCCCGTGCGGTTCCGCCATTCAATAACCAGGATGTGATTATGTCTACGTGGTTCCCGCCCCCCTTATGGGTATCATCGGCGGTCTGCACCGTGATTGGTCTGATCGGTGGTAGTGCGTTCTGGTGGGCATCGCGGGCATGGAGTATCTTTATCGCGTCCTTCCTGTGGGCGCTGATCGGGACGGTAGGCACCGTGATCGGGCGCAGCGCCGGCGAGCGGTTGCGTTACGGTGATTGGAAGCATGCCACCCGGCTGGCACCGGTGCAGACTATCGTGCCTATGAGCGGATTTCTGGGTGTCGCCTTGCTGGTTGGCGCACCTCTGAATACGGATCAGATGTTGGTCATAGGGGGAATTGTGCTGGCGTTGGCGGTTTTGTTTTGGATTGGGTTGCCGCTCACCTCGCCATTTCGGGAGCGGAAATAAGCTGAACGCAAAGGCGCAATGACCGCAGGGTCGGAAGGATCCTCAGACAGGCGTCCCGCTGAAGCAGGAGCTTGCTGCGGGCGCTACGCGCCCGTGCATTGACAGTAGGGGTGCGCCCTACGTAAGGACAGCAGGGGAGCGCGGGCGGCCCGCCATGATACGATATCATAGCAACGCTATGCCCTATTGCCACCACACATGACATGTACGGAGTGCGGATCATTATGGAGCACCAATCACCACCATTACCAATCTACCCGCTTGCCGAATTGGTCGTCTTGCGAGCCGGATGGCGCGCTGCCGGCTTGAGGGTGGTGCTGACGAATGGGGTGTTTGATCTGTTGCATATCGGCCATGTGAACTACCTGACGGCAGCGCGCGAGCTGGGGGATCGGTTGATCGTGGCAATTAACAGCGACGAGTCAACCCAACAGCTTAAGGGGCCGTTGCGCCCGATCGTGCCGGCGGTGGAACGCGCCGCGATCATCGCTACGCTGCGCTGCGTTGACGCAGTAACGATCTTTGCCGAACGCACCGCTGAAACGGTGGTGGCGGCACTCGCGCCTGATGTGTACGTCAAAGGCGGCGATTACGGCCACGGCGCTGCCATCGATGAGGCACGATTGCCGGAGGCGCAGATTGCGCGCGCACACGGCGGCGAGGTTCGGTTGCTGCCGTTTCACGATGGCCACGCCACAACCCGGTTGATCGAACGAATTGTGGCGCGGTATGGCAGGGAGTAGGGGCACATGGTCGCGTTGGGAGACGCACGGCCGCCGGTATGTGGTTTGGAGACGCACGGCCGTGCGTCGCTATTAGGTGATTTGGATGAATAGGTTGGCGACCCGTTCGGCAAACCGCGAAATGTCGAACAGATGCCCATGTTGGGCTTGACCCGACCCCTGATTACCAATGAAGGTCGCGGCGTCGGCGAGGCACCAACCCAATGGCGCACTCGCAACGCTAGCAACGTCGGTTATTGACAGCTTCCCACGCGGTACGGCCATGGCGGTGAATGAATTGGCCTGCGCAATGAGACTCCGGCTGAGGGTGAGATTGGCAACACCCTCGATCACGTTGCCGTCGAGCAACAAGCGTGCACAGACATCGTCGTCGAGGACAAAGGTTGCTTCACCGTCTGACCGGCGCACGATCGATTCCAGCAACGCAAAGCCAATACTCAGACTGACGAGATGATTGCCGCGCAGTTGCACTGTTCCCATATACGCGGCATGGATCGCCATCCGCGATCCGCCCGGTTCGTTGGGTTGTTGATCGAGCCGGAGCAGATTGGCAGCACGTGACGCAACCAGTTCAACCGGGGCAGGCATACCGTACAGACTGACGATGCCGTCAATGCGATTGTGTTCGAGCACCACTAGATCGTCTTCATCAAGCAAATCGACGATCGCGCCGAGGCTATTTTCATCGACGGCGCGGCGCCGGTGCAGCATGAGTGCGGCGCCGGGGCTCGATTTGACCGCGGCGGCACGCAGATCGAACAGAATGTCGAGCAGCGCAACGGCACTGGCTTCGACTTGATTGAGAGCAAATTCCAGCTTGCGGAGTTGGAACAACTCGGCAAGGGGAGACGACTCGATCATGTCTCTGAGCGGCTCTTGCAACTCACGGAGCAGGAGCGCGCGTTGATCGAGCGTCAGTTGGGCTAGTTTTCTCGCGGCCTTGACCGCCAGCTCGTACCATTCGGGTGCAAGTACCAACCGCTCATCAGCGAAGAGATCGGCGAGCAGCGGGATTTGGGCTTTGGCGAAGAGATTGCGCAATGGCGGGAAGGTGCGGTCGGACACCGCCGCCGTGAAGATGTTGCCGCTCAGTCGCACATCATCGCCGCCGGTGATGGCAACGAGGGCACTGCCATCAATGAATTGCTCTTGGTTGAGCCGGCCGGGCAGGGTGAGACCGCTGATTACACAATCGGCCATGATCACCCGCAGGCAACGATCAAACGAGAGGGCCGCTGTCCCTGCTTCGGGGATGAAGGCAATGTCAAGAGCGAGATTGCGCAGCGCTACCGAATCAAACCCGCTTAACTGCAGCGGGCCACCAAAACGCACACTGGTGGCCGGGCCACAGCCCTTGATTTCAAGCACGAACGGTTTGTTGGCGGGCGCGAGATCGAGTCGGATACTCCCAGCAGCGTGACGGCCGGCGCGCAAGCAGAGGCAGATGCGACGCTCGCCGCGAGCGAGCAACTCTTTGAGAGCCGTTTCAAGATCGGGAAACTCGCCGTCGTCGCCGACACTTACACAACAGTCGCCGCCACGGGGCCGCTGGCAGAGGATGTCGAGCGCCTCTTGCACGGTGCGGGCATCGGCCAGATCGGAGCACGTACCGGGTTGGTAAGCCACGTTGCTGGCGCGGCTGAGGTTGGCGTTGAAGAAGACGCGCGGCAAGACCGGTTCTCCGGCACTATCGAGAAATGGCTTGCCGTCGATCTCGACCAAGAAGGCTTCGGCACGCTGGCTCTGGACGGCGGGGCCGAGTTGCCACTGGCAGGAGTAGATACCGTTTGGGCCGGCAGTCACTTCAACGCTCTGGTCAGTGGCGCCGCCAGCAGTGAGTTGGCCGGCAGCAGTTTGGGGCACGATCCGAAAGCGCACGCGAGCATTGGTGACCGGTTGCTGGCCGTTGGTGACGGCCACTTGCAGCGGTTGGGCGAGCGTCGCGCCGGGCAGCGCCTCTTGACCATCGCCGCCAACGGCATAGAACCGGATCAGCTCAGTCAGGGGCGGAAAGAGCCGGCGGCAATCGCTGCGTTTAGTCCATACGCTACCATTAAAGTCAAGCAGGGCTAATTTGCAATAGGCATGGTGGATGCCATGCGGGCGTTGCGACATCGGTACACCGCCGGTACGCGGCCACTCGATATCGCCGGTGACAGTGCGGGCCGGAATGAGCCAGTAGTCGCCGGGACGGAACGTACCGTCCTTGAGCCGGATCTGCACCCCTTGTTCGAGTTCGGTCCACGTCGCTGCACCGGTAGTGACGACTAGCTCACCGGTATCAGCAGGCATATCCCAGCGGCGCAGTTTGGGGTTGGGACCGAATACGCTGTAGGCGATCGTTTGCCCGCCCGGATCGATGGTGACAATATTGTCTTCGACTTGCAGCAATTTGACCAGCAGGCCCGGTTCGCCCCGCTTGTCACGCGCATCATCGGTCAGCTCGACCCACTGGTTGGGCGCGAAACCCAATACCTCATCGCGGCCAGTACTGGCGACAATCAAGCGATTGGGATTCAGCGGATCTTGCCCGCTCCAGCCAACTGCCACCGAACCGTTTTCCCGCGACCACTTGAGCGCAATACGGGTGTTCGAGACGATCCGATGCACTTCAACCCGATAGAGCTGGTTTTCTAGCCCGCGATAGCCGGCTTGGGCCAGCACGACGCAGGGATCATTGACGGTTGGGTCGGGTTCGGCACGAGCTTCGAGCATACCGCTACTGCCGGCCAGCAACGCATCCCACGTCGCGTTTGGCGCGGCGCAGTCGAAGGTTGTGCCGGGATCGCCGGCACGCAACAGCTTGACTTGCGCCATTACCTGCAAACGGGTCGTGGTGTCAGGACCGCCGAGCGCGACTTCGCGGATAGCAGCATCTTCAAGCACGGTTACATGCCGTTCCCAGACATCGAGATAGGCCAGATAGACCCCGGCGGACAGCGTTGCATCGGCGGCCAAGCCAGCCACCTGCGCTAGGGTGGCGACGGGCAGATCAGGTTGAGCGGTGATGGCAACTGTCTGCTCGTTCTCGACACGGATGCCGGCGACGTAGTAGCGACCGGCAGTGATGTTGAGCGTGCTGCCAGCAACGACGATATCAAAGCCAGCTTGGCCCTGCGGGCCGCCGCAACGCCCGATCAGATCGGTGCGAGCCGCGCGCTCATCGGCGAGATCGATCGCGAGTTGCTCGTTCCAATCGGCATCGAGGGCGACGCGCCCCTGTTGGTTGAGCACACCGCTGTAGTGCTTCGTGCGGTCGAATGTCCATCGGGTGAAATCACCGTGCATACAAGGCTCCTTTAGAGTAGAGGCGCAAAGCGGGCAAAGGCGCAGAGTATGTGAACGCAAAGGCGCAAAGGACGCAGAGGGATTTGTTGGGTTATGAAGGAAGCCATACTCATACCTTTACGGTTGCATATCGTTGGTCTGAACGAGTTGCGCAGACTGGCGTCACGATGCAAAAAAGACCCCGGCTTCAAGACCCACCCGCAGATACTCAGCGAGGGCAAGGCGCAAGTTAGCGAGGCGTTGGATCTGTTGCACGAGATGGAAGACACCGAGCGCACCGCTGTCTTCAGCACCTTGAGAGATGGCGGCGGGGCACGAGCGAGCCAGTTGCATGTAGGCAGGATGGCCCAACTGGGTACTGGTAAACGATGGTGTTACTGAGAGGGTTACAGCGCTCCGTTGGGCAGCGGTGAGGGCAGAGACAGGTCGGTTGCGGGCAGCGGCGAAGGCGGCGAGGGCGAGATCAGGTTGGCAGCGGAAGCGGCGTGGCGCTCGCGAGCCGGCGGCAAGAAAGCTGAAGCGGGTGCAACCGATCTGGCGGCGTGCAACCAGTACCCGGCCAAGCATAATGCTTTCAGAGATGAGATCGATTTGGCGCACGCGGACTTCACCGCGCACCGTGCAGTGAATAAAACTGGCCGGCGGTCCGATCCTCTCGCCATTGGAGGCCGCACATGCGGGCACGGCCGGCGCGAAGGCGTCGAGGATTGCATCGCTGGCAATCAGACCATCCGAGTCTTCTGCCACATGCACCGCGCCGCTGATGCTCCGGGCCAGTTCGAGGTGCAAATCAGGGTTGGGCGCGGCGGCGTGGATGCTGGGCCGGTTGAGAAACTGGGGGTTGCCGGCACCGTCGAGGCGCCAACCGGGCAGGAGAGTACAGTGGTGGATGGCTAACCGTTCGAGGCTGCCGACGGCCAGATCGATCCCGCCCTCGATCCAGAAACCATTGAGGGTAAGGGAGGCGCGATCGCCGTTACCGGCAACGCGCAGGCGATCGGTGAGGCGGATGAGCGGACGCTGACCATCGGCGGCTTGAATTGCTAGCACCCGGCCGGGAGCCATGGTGATCGCCAGATCTTCGGCGTAGGTGGCACTGTCGAGCACAGTGATGACGCCGGTGGTCGCAGATGACGCTTGCCACGCCGCAATGGCCGCAGCAAGCGCCGGATGGTCGCCGCCGCCACGTTGGGCAACGGTGAGGGCCAGATCGCCGGGAGCAGCGATGGCGAGCGTGGCGAGGCGGGGATAGGGTCCGCCGCCGATGTCAGCAGCGAAGCCGTAGGTGTAGCTGACCATAAGATCAGACGGCACAACCCCGGCGGGGAAGGCAAGCCGTCCACGCTGCGGATCAACCGCGACCCGGATCGGCAACGACTGGCCGGCGTAGGTCTTGCTGGTTGGCGGACGCCGCCAATCACTGAGATCGCAGATCAGGATCTCGGCAGCAGGGATCGGGACAAACTGACCAGTACCGTCGGGGACAGCGATCTGGAAGACGGGACGGGCCGGATCGAGATAGCTGCTCTTGACCGGGCGACCGGCGGCAATGCCGGCACGCACCGCTTCGAGATCATCGTAGAGAGCGCGGCGGCGCAACGGCAACGGTAGATCGGGTTCGGTCGCAAGCTGGGTAATCTCGATCTCGGTGCGGGGGCGATTAAAGAGCGGGATGTCGTTGCCGAGCGGGCTGAAGAAGTAGCGGCCATCGGGCGGGTTACTTACCGGCTGCGGCGAGACGCCTTGCACGGTGTAGGACTGCAAACGGGTTAAAAACAGGCCAAGGTTGGGGATGTTGTAGCGGCCACGGCCAGTTGCGATCCGGCGTACTTCGGCGGTATGGTTGACGGTTTCGAGCGGGCCGCCGGTCAATTCGAGCGCATTGGCGTTGCGCAACGAGGCGGTGGCCGGGCTATGCAGGCGAACGTGGTTGAGATGCTGGGTCGTTGCCAGCCGCTCAAAATACTCGACGGCGCGGCAAGGCCAGCCGGTGACATCGCGGGCCAACTGTTCGAGCACGGGGGCAGTGCCTTTGCGGCGACGGTAGCGCAGCGTATTGGCGACATAAGCACGCTGACTGAAATCGGCTACTTCGTGCAACTGACGCAGATGGCGTACCCCAAGCAGATCACCAATATAGGGAACAACCCACTCGGCACAGGTCTCAATGAACCAGTCGTCGTACAAATCACCAATATCGGCTTCGATGCGGGACAACTCCTCACCGATGATGGTAAGAAGCGCACGTAGTGGCTCACCACACTCGGCATCGCGAGTACGGTAGACGGCCGGCAAGATTTCATACAGACGGTCACGGGGCGATGGGTTCATAACATTCCTTTGGGGGATATCACCCCCAGCCCTTCTCTCCCACGGGATGAGAGAAGGGACGCTACTGGACCAGTAGCGAAGACCATACTGGCGATCACGGCGCCACCACCTCAACAGCTTGCATCACTAACTCGATCCCGGCGGGATCGATCAGCAGCAATTCGGCTGGGATGATGGCGTGGCCCGTCTGCCGCGCTGGTGAGGCGGCCAACAAGGTGGGATGCGCACCGGTGCGCCCGCTGGTATACGCCAGTTGGTCGAGATCGATGGCAATTACCCCGGCTTGCGACTGCATCACGGCAATCACTTCAGCGGCAGTCACCGGTTGGGCAAAATCGCGCTGAGAGAAGGAGAACGCCGTGAACAGCGCTTGCGCGATGGCGGTTTCTACAGCGGGAGCGAGATAGCGCGCGTCGTAACGAACGGTCGCCTTGAGCCGAAACGTCAGCGAGATGAAACTGGTCAGTTCGACGACCACGGTTGGATCGCGCACGGCATCGATTGCGTTGCGCAGGCTGGCGAAGAGCGGATCGGACGGCGTGATCGGTTTGCCGCTGGCGCTGGCGAGGGTGAGATGGACAACAAGCTGCTCGCCGCGGCGAAACGCTGATGCCTGCGCCTTGCCGATACCGGCGAAGGCGGCGGCAAAATCGGTAAAATCCTGCAACGAGACAATCCGGTCGAGGGTTAGCACCGTCTGCGGCGCATTGGCTCGTGCGCTCTCCAGTGTTTCCGGATCGGCGGCCCCACTGGCGGGAAGCGGGTTGATCACGCTGCGCACACCGGGCGGGCGGGTCTTGAGCAGAGCAATCGCGCCAGCGCCAACCTCACCCTCTTGACCAATTCCAAACCGGTAGGTCGCGGTCACATTTTCGGCGCCGGTGGGCAAACGCGCGCCGTGAATGCCATCGCCGAACTGCACCGTCGCCGAATGATCATCGTCGAGGCGCACCATATACTGCTCGTCGTGCGGGCCGGCAAGATAGAGCGATAGCGCTTCGCGCCACGCCACACCATTGACGCGCACGGTGAGAGTCGGAGCAACGCCAGACGGTGTGCTAGCCGAGAGATAGGTCAACGGCGACTTCTTGAGCTTAAAGCGTTGGTAGGTCTGGCTGCCATCACCGCTGCCGATCGGGGTTAGGGGTACCGTTTCGCCGTGGGTTGCAGCCACGACATTGGCGTAGATCATCGTCGTAGAACGGATGAGGCGGATCGCGCCCAACCCCTGATCGCGTAGCACGATGGTGGTAAAGCCGGGATTGGGGTAGACCGCCTCGACAAAGACCACCACCGCGGTAGGCTGTTCGTCGCGCTCGTTCACCTTGCCGTTGACGATCAACGGCTGGCCCTTGACCAAATCTCGCACTACACCGGCTACCTCGATCCGATTACCAGTGACCGGATCGGGAATTGGCTCTTCGGCCAGCGGCAACGGCTCGCTCTCGGCTAACACCACCGTCTCGCGGCGCTGAAAGCGGGCGATGTTCTCATTCGTGTCAACAGTCAGGCGCGTGACCTGCCCAGAGAGACCAAAATTGGCAACACCCACGGGTTCGTTACCGGTCACGCGGTAGAGTTCGGCATAGCCGGGAGCAAGCAGCGCCACCCAACTACCCGGCACGATCGTGGGATAAGCGGTATCGAGATCGATATGGCGCTGGCTGCCATCGATCGCAAAACCGGGCCATTCGTTGGCCGTGCCGCCATACGCTCGTTTCACCTCTGCCGGCATCAACCGCCAATCAGGCGCGTTGAAGCCGAAACGGCGTGCGCTGCGGCGGAAGGCAAAGGCTTGCGGCTGGGCCGCCGGCAGCATTTGCGGGCGGTTCGAGCCGAGGCCGGGCGCCCATGTGACGACGGTATAACCACCGGCAGCATCAGGAAAGGTCTGTACCGACAACACCCGGCGCAGATCCCAGCGTTCATTGCCGGGATCGTGCTCGCGTTCGGCGCCAACCAGCAGCAGATAATCACCCGCTTGCAAGCGCGTCGCGACGCCAGCCAAATAGAGCATCGTCACACCCTTGCTCAGGTCTTGGGGACGAGTGGGACGCGGACGCAGTGCATTCCACGCCTTGCGGGCGACAAACTCGACGCTAGTCTCGAAAGTCTGCGGCAGTTCACCCTGTTTGGCCGGGATGCTCTGCACTTGGGTCCCGGCAGGAATCACCGTCTCGGCCGGCGAGACGGGCGTGTCGTCGAGAGTAAAAGCAAGGTAGACTGCAGCAGCGACACCGGGCTTGAGTTCGCAGCCGATCGCGCGAGCCAACTGCAGGACCGAGCAGCGTTCAGTTGCGGTGCGGAGAAAACCCTCGTTGGCGATCCGTTCTTGGTAGAAGGTCAACACATCGGCCAGTGTCGCGGCTGCATCGAGCAAAGCGAGCGACGGATCGGCGGCGTCGCGGGTGACCAGCGCGGCGAGCGGGCGCTGGCCGGTCGAGCTGGCCTGCTGCGACAAGCGTGCTATCATCCGACGCAAGAACGAGCGGTGTGTACCGAAGCGGTAGCGCACCATCGGTTGGTCAGGAGGGTTCGCATGGGGCGAGGGTAACGACTCGCGCTCATCGCAGCCGCAAGGAGACTGTTCGGTATGACTCATGAACCACCCTCCATGATGAACTCAATCCGACCATGCTCAGGCCGGTTGGGGTCGTTATCACAGCGGATAATCTCGCGCCGGCCAACATCAAGTTGGCCGTTGGCCAACTCGCCGCGCGGCGGTTTGCCCCAGCGTTGGAAACGCACCCGCGTTCCCGCCGTCTCGATCCAGCGCACACCGGGAATGGACATCGCGGCGGCAATGATGTGGCTGAGGTAGAGCGGTTGGCCAAAGGTGAAGTTGTCGGGGTGAAAAAACTGGCGCGCGCTGAAACGTTCGAGCAGCGCAACCTTGACATTGGCGGCGAAATAGCCAGACTCGACACAAATCACAAACGCCAGATCAAGCGGCACATAGACCGGCCCGTCAATCTCGATATCTTGCCCAGCCATCCGGTAGCGTTCGAGAAAGGCACGCAGGTCGGCTTCAAACGCCGTATCAACCGGCAGGCCACCACGCCGATCAACGGTAATAAAGATCGTGTACCAGCTTCCCGTCCAGCGCCGAGTAGCCATTGCGCGTTGCACAGCCGGATGACGTTCAGCCATAGCTGCATAGTCGGCAGGAGTCACAGCCCGCTCTTGGCGGCGAAAGGCTTGCGACGCAGACTGGCGAATCGCCTCAAGCGCCTCCGGCTCGCTGCCGCCGAGGGCCGGCAAGGGGTTACGCACCGCGCGAATACCGCTCTCGTTGGTGACGATGTGGGCTAGCGCATCGGCGCCGATATTGCCGGCAGAGCCACCACCTACCCGGTAGTGTGCCACCAACCCTTCGCCGATCACTGGCGCGCGCCCCGTGCGGCCATCGCCAAAGCGCAGGAACAGGCGACCGTCGTTCTCCAGTTCGCCGACAAATTCGGTTTGAAAGCGATTGCTACCGAGCAGATCAGGTACTGGCCGCCACACCCCAGAGGGACTCGCCAGTTCAACAGCGGGCAGAGTCAACGCAGGTGCGGCGGCACTCACCAACCGCGAGGCCGGGGTGGTGCGATCGGCTGGCTCGAATGGCGCGACAAAGGTCACGCTGGCCCGCGCCAACGCAGGCCGGTAGCGAAGCGAATCGCCGACCGGCGGCAACAACTCGGCGGGGAGGGTCTCACCGTGATCGGCCAGCACAATATTGCCCAACGCCACACTGGCCGGCTGGCGCGCTGCTCCGCTCTCGTCGCGATCATCGGGCGGCACTGCTACCATCGTCAGATCGAGGATAAAGGGCAACGCATCTTCGTCCGTCCACTCAATTTCGGTCACGGCTACCGGTGTGGTAGATGGCGGATCGGCCAACTGGCCGCCGAGTGGATCGGTCGCCGCGGTGACGTGGGTCAGGCGAACAGCGTGGCGGCGGGTGGGATCGGCATCGGCGCGGTAGCCGGTGATCGGACTGCGCTGCTCAATAAAGGCTAGTACATCGCCGGGATACAAATGAGAGCTAAGATTACCGCGCAGCGTGGCGCGCGTGGTACCGATAGGCAGGCAACAGCCTTCATCACCCCACGTATAGAAGTCGATCAGGTTCAACGCCGGATCAAGGCGTATATCGTGCATTGTCTCGAAGACTAGTGGCTGCTGTTGGCGAGCAAGGGCCAGTTCGGCGGAAGCGGGCAGCAAGCGCGGCGGCGCGCCGCCGACTTTGGTCAGCACGGGGGTACGGGCCGGCAGGGTACATGGCGCATCAACCTGAACCTGCACCCACACCCGCGCATTCGCGCCGTTGTGGGGCGCGTAATCAAGCAAACGCGCGTGGCGGCGCAACGACACCCGGCGGCGCGCCGTGCCAAGATAGGCTTCAGTGGCGACCGCGTCTTGATAGTAGCTGAGATAATCGCCGATGTAGGCCAACCCCTCGACAATCGCCACGCCAAGATCGGCTGGATTACGCTCGCGCCAAGCGGGTGAGACGGCAGCTAGCCGGTCAAAGAGCAATTGGCGCAAACTGGCGTAATCGCGAGCCAGATAATTGATCGGCGGCGACTCATAGCTCTCTGGCGGGCAATCGGTAGCCGGAGCGCAATCGAATTCACTGGGACACTCAACTTTGAACGCGAACTCAATATGGCTGAGGATAGGATCAAAGCCGGCAGGCGGACTCGGATCGGTAGGCGAACGGACAAGGCGCAGCGCGTAGGTCGAAAAGTCGCCGGTCAGATCGACCCGCACTACCAAGATGCGATCGGCGGCGGATAACCCATTGTAAAACGTTCGCTCGGCGCTGGTGATGCGCCCGCGGCAATATCGGCGGGGCTAGCATCAGCAGCGCGCAAAACCCAGCGTACCTTCACGCCGGTGACACGCACACCGCCGGTTAGCTGCACATTGGCCGCGCCGAGACCCCACGGCGCCGGCTTGATCATCTGCACCAGCAGCGTCTGTTGCGGCGGCGCACCGGCAGGCGCGTCGCGATCGAGCACTTCGAGCAAATCGATCCCGTTGAGCGGGATGGCAGACGTGCTCAGCACTTGCGCTCGACGCGGATTTGCACAGTGGAATTGGATACTCATACTGTTAACCGTTATTTGATGTTGCTAGCGCCACAGGCGCAGAGGAGGCTTAGATAGCAATCGCCAGCGATCCGCTGCCTTCCCCGCGTGAGAAACGCCATTCAGCCGGCCACCTCAACCACCCGGCGCTGCTGAGTACGCTGCACCACATACTGCACCGTCACCCGCAACGTTGCCTCCTCAGACTCGATCACCACCGCCTCAACCCGGATCACCTCGCCGAGATACTCTTGCAACGCACCCTGAACCAAGAACTCTAGTGCGGCGGCCAATTCGGGGCTATTCGGCGCAAAGAGCAACTGGCGCACGCCAGCACCGAAACGAGGCCGGTTCACCCGCTCGCCGGGGGCGGTGAAGAGCAGTTGCTCGATCATCTGGCGAATGTGGGCATCGTCATCGGCGCACGCCGTGCGACCGCCGCCGTCAATGGCATAAGGAAACGCGATGTGCATCATTGCCCCCTGACCCGCATTTGGGTCATCACGATATTGACCGGCGTGCCATTCGGCACACAGGTGGCTTGGCTATCTTGCAACAACACGGGTTGACCGCCGGCGCGCACACGAGTTGCGCCGGTTGTCCATTGAGCGTTCACGCAGGGCATTGGATTCGTGCCGGTCGTGAAGGGACATCCGGCAACCGTATGCGGCGCGCTGAACGTCACCACCGGTTGGCCGCCCACTCGCACCCGTGGATTGGGTGCGGTGGCTTGGGCTTGACCACCGTGCGCGCACAGGATGGTCGCACCAACGTGTAACCGCCACATCGGCAGCGCGAGCCGGCGCCGGTGGACGGCGAGCCGGTGCAGAATCGCGGGTTGGTTTGCGCACAGTGATGTTGATCATAGCTGTTTGTGTACTACAGAGAACGCTAGGGCTTGTATGGGAACCTCTCCGTCTCACGACCGCTACTGCCACCCCCGGTAGAGCGCCAACGCGATCTGCTGGCCGATCCGCTCAGGCCGCACCCCCGGCGCTAATCGGAACGCGCCGCTGTCAAGCGTCTCGATTGCGCCGGCGCTGCTCAAGCCTGCCGGTATGCCCTCTTCTGCCAGCAACCGGCTCAACTCCGCGATCAGCGCCGCTCTGACGCGCTCGCGGTCAATGACCCCAAAGCCGATCAAGACGATTTCCGCAATCTCTATCTCAATCGTAACCGCCATCGCACACCCCATCGGTAGCCGTCGCTAACACCCCCACCCCCGCAATTCTGTCTCGGTCAGCGGTTTGTCCAATTTGGCGTATTCGCTGTGCGCCGCGCTCAAGATATGGCGCATCCCGACCGGTTCGCCGGCATCAGCGGCAAGAAAAGCGGCATTCAAAGCGATGCTGCGAATGTTGCCGCCGGCCAGATTCAATTGCGCCAGCCGTACCCAATCCAACCCAGCCAGCGGCGTGGCGGACGGGAAGACCCGCTGCCAGATGCGCCGGCGTTGCGCTGCATCGGGGAAGGGAAAGTTGACAATAAAGCGAATACGGCGCAGGAAGGCGGTGTCAATCGCTTGCTTCATATTGGTAGTGAGAATAGCCAAACCGCGGTATGCCTCCATCCGCTGCAAGAGGTAGCTCACTTCGAGGTTGGCGTACCGGTCGTGACTATCTTTCACTTCGCTGCGCCGGCCAAACAGCGCATCGGCTTCGTCGAACAACAGAATCGCGCCCCCGCCTTCGGCAGCGTCGAAGATGCGGCGTAGATTCTTTTCGGTCTCGCCGATGTATTTGCTCACCACCGCACTTAGGTCGATGCGGTAGAGATCGAGCCGCAACTCGTTGGCTAACACCTCGGCAGCCAACGTCTTGCCGGTGCCGCTTGGCCCCGCAAAGAGAGCGCTAATCCCCAACCCGCGTTCGCCGCGCTGAGCAAAGCCCCACTGCTCGTAAACCCGCACCCGTTGGCGCACGTGCGCTATCATTTGGCGCAGCGTTGCCATGTGCTCGTCCGGTAACACCAGATCGTCCCAACCTGCCGCCGTCTCAATCCGCTGGGCCAACCCATCGAGGCGGAGGCGAGCTTGCCCGCGGCAGGCTTCCCACCAATCGGCGGCAGAATCGGTCGTGACCGCCAAGCCGGCAGCGCGGATGGCGTTGGCATTGAGGGTGAACTGTGCCAGCAGCGATTCAAGTTGGCCGTTGAGGGCCAGACTGCGTTCACCCAGTATTTGTTGCCAGATCAATCGTTGCTCGGTACGACTGGGTTGCGGCACATCAACCCGCATGATCAGCCGGTCGCCGGACGGCAGCGGATCGGCGCTTGCCAGCAACACCATACCCTGTACCCGTTCCAGCCACCCAAGCCACGCTCGCGACGTATCGCCGTCGTCCACCGCGATCAGTGCCAGCGCGCCGCTCAACGCCGCTTCTCGCTCCCACAGGCGGGCCAACAACTCTTGCTCGGCAGGGCCGGCGGGCACATCTTCGGCCCGCAGCAGGTACACTGCCCGCCCCAGTCGCTCGCCAATCGCAGCGGCAAGCGCCTGCCGACTGAACGAATCGCTGCCGCAGATCTGCACCGGCGGCGCAGGTTGCTCTTCCCACAGCGCCGCAATCCGCTCCACGATTTGCCGATGCGAGGCCGGCAACGCCACTGCCGGCTCGAGCAGGCATACCAGCGGTTGCAAACGCCGGTCAAGCGTCGCCACACCGAGCAGGTAGTGCAGCACCCGCTCGTCGATCCGTAGCGGCGCAGTCGCAAGCGGCTCACTCTCGGCCAGCTCAATCAGTCGCCAGTGGCGAAGCGACGCCGTCGGCGTCACCGCGCTCCAGTGGGCAGCGGGCAGCACCGCCAGCGCCAACCCGATGGTTGGGCGGGAGCGGTGCGGATCACCCTGCGCTGTGGCACAGAGCGTTGCCAAACCGCTATCGAGTTCCACCCCCGCGCAGAGCAGCAGCAGTTCAGTCTCGAAATCGGTCAAGCCAAAGATGATGCGCAACCGCTCGATCGCCGGCAGTGCGGGCAACGCAGCGCGGGTAGCAGCAAGGGCCTGCCCGGCCTCGCGCAATCCTGCTTCGTCGCGCTCGCTGGTCAAGCGCCGCTTGATCACGTCAAGCGCCGCACTCAGATAACGCTGGTTAGCTGTCACCCAATCGATTGCCGTGGTCGTGCTCATGGGATGATCACCGTTGGCCCGCTAAACTCGCTTCCGCTTACGTCAAGTTGACTTTCGGCCCCGTCTACCTGCACCCGCACCAGATAGGTTCCCGCCGGCACGATGTCCGTCGTGAGCGTGAGCGTCGCATCAGTATCGTTGGGTGGAGGCGCCGGCGCGCGCGCCGGCAGCGGCAACGCGAACGAGCGCGGTGGCCGGTTGGCCGGCGGCGGCGTCTCGTTGAGCAAGAGCATCACCCGCTGCTGCTTACCTACCGGCGGCGTGAGGGTAAAGGTGAGGGTGACATTACCGTTGCCATCACGCAGGCCGGCAGTGGCACTGACCATTGGCGACAAGATGAACGCTGCCACATTCGATTCGACCCCACGATGCGGGGTGGGGGGCGTGCCGAGGCGCAGCCGGTGAACCACCTGCACCACCTGCACGCCGGCCCGTAAGCTTGCCGGCAGCGCGACAATGATCTGCGTACCGGTCATCTGATCAGCCGGTACCGCCACTTCAGTCTCGCCAAGCCGGATCACGACATCGTTACCGCGCAACTGCTGGCCACGGATCACCAACCGGTAACCGGGCAAGATCGGCTGCTGGAAGCTCACCGGATCGTTTGCGGTGCGTTGTGAGCCGAGTTGGGTGATACGCGGCTGGCTGAGCGGCAGCACATAGAGATTGCGCCGACGCACCGGCAGCGCCCGTCGGGTAGGCCGCCGGCTCTCGATCAAGACCACCGATGCTTGGTAGGCCACGGTAGGCCGGTACGGTGATTGCATGCTCGCCCAAATCTGTGAGACCTGCTCGAGATTCAATGGTTCAGGTGTAATTTTGATCTGTTCAATCTGATCGGCGAGATCGGCAGCCACTAGACTGGCGCGGACCGATCCCGGCAACGCAACGCCACTGACCGGCGTAGGAGGGGCCAACGCAATGCGGATAGCATCGCGGGATAGCACCGGCGTCTCATGCAAGAGCTGCATCGCATACCCCAACAACAGTTCGGCTAGATAGTCTTGGTCGGTGTAGGCAGTCAGCAAATAGTGCAGATCGAGCGCCAGCGGCGGATCACTGATCAGCTCGCCACGTCCCGATCGCGACGGCAAACCGTGGTTACGCCAGCCTGAGTTGTAGGTCACGTGGTAGAGAAAGAGGTTGAGTTGGCCGCTATTAGGAGTAAAGGCGGCGAGGGCCTGCGCCGGCGCCAAGACATTCACCGTCACATCACCGAGCGCGCCGGTGAGGTCGTGGTCGATCAGACCATCTTGCAGCAGATCGCGCAACACGGCAGTGACTGCGGCAATCGCCAGCGCATTGCTCATCGCGTTCCTCCCTCGCGCCGACGCAGATACTCGTCAAGGCTGACCCTTGGAGCCGGCAGTTGCGGGCGGGGACGCGATGGCGGTGGCGACGATACGGCACGCACTTCCACCTGCCCGATGTTCACAGTGATACGTGGCGGATGCGGCGGCGTCACCAGTTCGCGCGGCGGCGTCACCGGTTCGCGCGGCATAACCGGCGCCGGCGCTCCCGGTTCGCGCGGCGGATCTGATGCGCTGGCCGGCTGAAACGAAATGACAGACGCCGGCGACGCGGCGGCAACATCCGGCAGCCGCGGTGGATTAACGGCGTTGGCCGGCGCCGGCAACCCGCACAGATCGACGAAACCTGCCAGACTCGCCGGCGCAGTGCGCTCGCTGTTCACCTCGCTCACGCCAAGATCAGGCGAGATACGCTCCGGCGCAGCAGGCGGGGGCGTCGATGGACGCCGTAGCTCGCTGCCAGTGGTTGGTGGTGGCCCCCACGCCGGCAGCGGAGCTACAGGCAACGGCGGAACTTGCCGGCGTTCAACCGGCGGGATCACGCTGGTCAGCGGTACGGAAGATGGCTCCACCCGCACCGGCGGCGACCCCGGCGTGACCTGATCACCCACCTGTACCGGTGGCGACCCCGGCGTGACCTGATCATCCACCCGCACCGGCAGCACGGCCACCTCACCGCCGAATGGCGTAACCGGCTCGAACCGGACCGGCAATCGCGGTTGCACCGCCCCAGCCAGCTCGCCGAAACTGCACGCCAGCAGGTTAGCCAGCGAATCGTTCATCGTTCACCATCTGCAAATACAAGGCGCGCCGTTGCGGGCTCAGCGCCAGAATCTCGCTCTCGCGCCAGCCGTAGGCGCGCGCCAGCGTATGCACATCGCCCAACAATCGCCGCGCCCACCGATCCAATTCTTGCCAGACAAATCCGGTAACATCGAAAGGCGCGGCCCACGTGTGGCCGCAATTGGGACAAGCCAACTCAATCCGCAGATCGAGCAGCGGATCGGCGTTCGCCATCGCAGTCGCCACCGCCGCCAATGTCTCATCAGACAGCATCGCCGGCGCATCGATCAAACAGCGTTCAACCAGGCAGCGAATGGCAGCCGGGCCGAGTGGCAACCCCAGCAGATCAGCGCTAGCCGGTAGGCGAAAGGCGAGTTGTTGGCCGCCAACGTCAAGCTGTTGCACCACCGTTGCCGGCGCTAACGCGCGCAGAGCTGTCGTCGCCAACGCAAACTCTAACCGGGCGGCACAGGCCGGGCAGACCGCAACACACTCCATCTGCAGGCCAAACAGCCATTCCCGCACCAGCAACAGCAAACCATCACGCACGCCCACCGGCAACTCGGCGACGGCTGTCTCTGGGAACAGCGGCGCCAACAACGCCAACACCCGCGCGAGCGGCGGTTGCGCCGCACCCGCTTCCCAAATGTTAAGCAACGTCGCTGCGGAAATGGCCATCGTTCACCTCATGAACGCAACGGTGCCAAATGCGGGATGGGCATTGAATCAGCGCGCCCCTTCCCTGCTTACTGCGGTTCAGTGAAGCTCGGCTCGTCCGGCTCGCCAAGAGCGTAATCGCGTTCCCAACCCTCATTCTCCAGCTTGATGCTCTGAATGGCGACCGCATTGGCGTTGGCGTCAAGCTCAGGCAGAGCCTGATACTCCGATACCCAACAGCGATAGACCCGGTAGGCGATAGCCAATTGGCCGGCCTCGTTATAGACCTCAATAATGATGTCTTTACGAAAATCCTTCAGCGAGACTTCGGCTCCTAGTCCAGAACCGTAATTCCAGACCTTATTCGCCCACTTCTCAAATTCGGTGTCGTGCGTCACACCCCGCTCAAGCGTGATCGGTTCGTACTTGGTGCGTCCCGGCGACTTGCGCACATTGCTCGCATCGCCGCCCTCCCGATGCTCGACCACCTCGGTAGCACGTTTCAACGCCGACACCTTACTGACCCCGGCCACGTACCGGCCATCCCACTTGATCCGGAACTTAAAGTTCTTGTAAGGATCGAACCGCTGCGCATTTACGCTAAACTGAGCCATACACTATTCCCCCTGTACAGGCATAACGTGTTGTGCCCTCGCTTGCCTTATTCCACCTGCCCAGCCAACTGCTGAATCTTGATAATCACAAACTCAGCCGGCTTGAGCGGTGCAAAACCAACCACGATGTTCACCACACCCATATTGATGTCGGTCTGGGTCGTTGTCTCACGGTCACACTTCACCAGATAGGCTTCGCGCGGCGAACGGCCCTGAAACGCGCCTTGCCGGAAGAGGGTCTGCATAAACGCGCCCACGTTCAGCCGGATCTGAGCCCACAGCGGCTCATCGTTCGGCTCAAACACCACCCATTGCAGACTGCGGTAGAGCGTCTCTTCGATAAACAATGCCAACCGGCGCACCGGGATGTACTTCCATTCCGAAGCCAACTGGTCAGCACCGCGATAGGTGCGCGCTCCCCAGACCACATTGCCGCTCACCGGGAAGGTGCGCAGACAATTGACACCGAGCGGGTTGAGTTGGCCCTGTTCCCCATCAGTCAAATTGACCGCCAGCGCTCGCACGCCAAACAGCGTCGCATCCTGCCCTGCGGGAGCCTTCCACACACCGCGTTGGGCATCGGTGCGGGAAAAGACGCCGGCCACCGCACCGCAAGGAGCAAACTCTTCCAGCCGGTTCTCGCGCAACGGGTCGGGAATCTGCACTCGCGGAAAATAGATCGCCGCATGATCATCACGCGCCACTGCTGCGCTAAACGTGCCGATCCCCCCCACCGCCGCAGCGATGCTCCGCCAGTTCGATGGCGCATCGATAATTAAAAACGCACGCTCGTCGCGACAAAAACGCAGCGCCGCCGTCCACACCGATTCGGTGACATCGGTATCCCGGGTAAAGGGCGGAATACAGAGCAAATTAAAGAGAGCGGACTTGCGCAACGCATACATGCCGGTCTTTGCATCGAAATCACCTAAATACTGGGTGTGGGTCAATGCGCTCCCATCCGTGCCATTCGTTGCTGGCGCAGCATCGGCTACAACTGCTGGCCGCACCGTAGGAAAGGCGCCGGGATGCGGATCAGGCACGCGCAACAACAGCGACTCTTGGGCCAGCACCGTACCGACATAGCGCGGCGCCACCGGATTGATCGACACATTGCGAAACGTCTCGCGCCGCACCGCCTGCACCGGATTCGTCCCCGGAATAATCTCGACGACGGTCAGATTAAACTCATCGGGTTGCAATGGTTCGCGGGTCGCATGGTCAATGCTGATCCGCAAATGGTTGCCCCACATACCTTCGTTGCTGGCATCCAGCGTCAGGTTATCGGTCCCGCTCGCGGGCGAAAGATTGAAACGAGCCGCAGTCGCACCATTGATCAGGCGCACAATCACGGCATCAGTGCCGCCGTTGAGGAAGAAATGCTGCACCGCATAACTCATCGTGCTCGCTTCCCACAACCCCCCAAAGAGCCGCTCGTAATCGCCAAAGTTTTGGATCCGCACCGGATCCTGCACCGGCCCGCGCCGCGCCCGCCCGACAAAAGCGGTAATCGACGTCGCCACCCCGGTGATCGTGCGCACACCGCTCGGAACCTCCTCAATGTAGACACCCGGATACGACAAAGTGACCGGCATACTGTTGCTCCTTGCGATAGCCCGAAAGGTATTGTTCGTCCGGCGCCATGGATAATGGCAGCGTAACCTGATTGTGAGGAGGTATCATGCTGCTGTTGGCAATGGCAGTCTACGCTGCATCGCGCCCGATCAGCACCTCAACTGTCACCGGCTGCGCCGTTGGGTTGGAAAAAGTAAAATCGAGATTGGCCGTGCCCAGCCGCGCTACTGCCCCAGTGCCGATCAGCAGATGTGGGCCGTCGAGTGTGACTGAGCTACCGTCATCGACGGTATAAATCAATGGCGGCGTTGCATCATACCGGCTCGCCGAAATTAAAACAAAGCGCACCGTACCGCCGCCCGACGGCGCGGCGAAATTGGCTTGGCCCGGTGTAGCGCCGCTAGCCGCCGCGATCTGCAATTGGCCTTTCAAATAAACATCAACCGGCAGCGTCTGAGATTCGGTCTTCCGCGGCCCCCCGGCCACAGTCACGCTCAGCGTCCACTGAATACTTTCCGGCATACGCAACCCTCCTCGCGCACACGTCACAGCGGACCACAAGACATCGACGGGAACTACCTGAAAGGTATCAGGCGGATATCAACTTGGCTGAAGCGTGACCGAGAAGAGGAGAAGGAAGGGGAATAGTGAGAGAGTTATGATCAGCGGTGAGCTTTCTCGGTAGTTAAGATCGCTCTTATATTATAGCTATGCTGTCAAGATGTCAAACTTCAGTACGTGCGCCTTATTGCAAAGAACGTCACCTCAGCGCTTATTTTGCAACCAAGTTGATGTCATTGCGAGCCGCAGAAGGGCCATGCTGCGCATTGCCCGGCGCGGCGAAGCAATCTCCTGCGAGCTCGTGAGCAACCTGCTGAGGCATGACCTGCGCTAAAGCAGGAGATTGCTTCGGTCGGGCGACTCCAGCGCGGCTGGAGGCCGCCACTCCCTCGCAATGACCACAGGAGAGGGGAGATTGCTGCGGGCGCTGCGCTCCCTCGCAATGACATGAAGTGAGTGCCCCACACCATAACATGATCCCCGGCGGGCGGCGGCGGTCTATCTTCTCAACGTTCAACATCGCGCAATATAAGCTCCTATATGTTACGCCTATAAGTGAAGCTATACCAATTACAATTGTGCAAAGCTACAACTTATATTTCCAAACATTGCCCGATCTCGACCAATCTCGCTTGATCTCACGCTGGCATCGCCCCGTGCGCCCAACAGTTGTTCACCACCTGACAGTTGAACAGGGAACTTTCACTCCACTGGTTTTGTGATAAAAACCACAATTTTATCCAAAATTGTTCGTTTTATCACAATCATTTGTTGTCAAATCAGGCGCTCTATCCAACCAAATTTGTACTTTTTTGCCCAGTATTCCTGTGCAGTCAGTTGACAAAATGTGGTATGATAGAAAGCGGAGGTTTCAACCTTCGATACAATCAGTAAAACATATAAAGTCTATCGAGGTTTGTAAAAGGAGCAATCAGCAATGCACCGCCGATACGCTGTCCGGCCGGCCAATTTACCGGCTTCCGAACCGCCAACTGCTGCGGAGGAAACAAAACCGCTGCCTATCAGCAATGATCCACTAGCAGTGTTGCGCTACGAACCTTTGCCCGATCTCAATCCCGAACAGGCGCGTCAGCTTCTAACCGCATCTGTTGCCCAACCAACCGATGAGCCAAAAAAGATTCCGGCCCGCCTGCGCCCCAAGACGACTAAGCACAAGGGGATTACTCGCATTGATCATCCCGCTAAGCGTACCTTTGGCTATTTCGTGCGCGTAACGTGGAATAAGCAGCGCCGAAGCAAGTTCTTCTCCGACTCGGTGTACGGCGACCGGTTAGCAGCCCTAGCCGCCGCTATCGAATGGCGTAACGCTACTGAGCGTGAGCTTGGCAAGCCACGAACCGAACGGCAAGTGATCGGTGTCTCCCGTACCAGTACCGGCATCGTTGGTGTACGCCGCACCATCAAAGATGGCCGTGAAGTCTATGAGGCAACCTGGCGCGACGGGAATCGCATCCGCCGCACCTCGTACTCCATCGCTAAGCACGGTGAACGCCGTGCCCTCGCCCTTGCTCGCCGTGCCCGCGAGAAGTATGAGCGGATGCGTCAGCGGACCCCCGCCAGCGATTGATCCGCTGCTGACTATGTTGATTGCTTCTCTTCCCCTACGTCGAACGGCGTAGGGGTTTGATTTTGTTGCAGGAATGTAACTAATTTACTGGGTGACAAATGGCGTTTTTGTTTTAAAATAATGAACAGACAAGTTCACTACAGAGAGGAATGAGCAGTGCGCATCGAGGAAGACCTGAGTAGTAACGCTCATACGATGACCGAGCGCGGCTATGTCGATGTCGGCAAACGACTGCGTACCCTAAGGGAACGACAGCGTATGTCGATCCGTGCTCTCGCTGAAGCAAGTGGCTTGGCGGTCAATACGTTGAGTCTGATCGAGAACGGTCGCACGTCACCGAGCGTTAGTACACTCCAACGCCTTGCGGTAGCGCTCCAAGTGCCGATTAGCGCCTTCTTTACCCCTGAAGTACCCCAACAACGTATCGTCTATACCCCGGCCGGTCAAGCCAGCAACAACATTTTTCCTCACGGTACGCTCGCCGATCTTGCTCCCGGTTTCGTTAACCATACCCTCGAGCCGCTGCTCCTTACCCTTAACCCCGGCGCTGGAAGTGGTCCTGAAGCCATTATTCATACCGGCCAAGAATTCGTCTTTGGGTTGAGTGGTCAGATCCTCTATACCGTCGCTGACCAGACCTATACCATTAACCCCGGCGATAGCTTGCTGTTCGAGGCTGTCCTCCCTCACCGGTGGCATAACCCCGGCAATACACCGGCCCAGGCCTTGCTCGTCCTGTGCCCGCTCGAATTACCACGGAGCGCTTTTGAGCGCCATATACGTTATGAATAGGGCGAACCGATTCGCCCCCAAACCATTCGCAAGGAGCTTTATTATGCAAATCCGAACTTTGCACTTAAGCAATGATGGGGTTAGCCGCGCTGACGAGCAAATCACCCTTGTTCGCCAAAGTCCCGGTCAGATTATGCTCAATAACTGCAAAGTGCTGGCGATTCGCCCGCTTGACCGTTGTACGCTCGCACTCGAACTGCTTGGTGAGACGCACTACCTCGCCTCAGCAGATTATTGGCAGGCAATTCACGGGAACCGCTACGTCGAAGCTCGTGAAGCCGGGTGTTTGCTCGGCCATCTCGATACGCTTGCCATCGCGGCTACTCGTGTGCTAGAGACGGTATCTGACCTTGAGCAGCTCCCACCCGAGGCGCGGGTTGCGCTCGATAATCTGCGAGTGGCGCTCAACGATCTGAAGGTAACGATGCCTCGCTAAGTCACAGTATTTCCGATAACGCGATCACTGCGGTATCAATGGAGGCGGCAGCAGGCCTGTCACCTCCATTTCAATTTTCCATCGTGCCAACACCGCTAGCAACAGTAGTGCGACGAGAAAGCCGGCCAGTGCCGGCCACATCAATTGCCGTAGCGTGCGAACTTTGCCACTCAATCCGGCAATTGCACTGATTGGAAGCATAATTGCCAACGTCATAACACCGGTCACGCCGATGACGCTGAGTAGCACCAGTGGCCACGCCACGACCGCTTGATTGATGGCAATCCCCAATACCACCAAACCCAACCCGCCAACCACCAGCCCTAGTTCACGCCAATTACCGATCGGCGCCTGATCCGATTCCAGCCGATCCGGCGCGAGCAATGTCTGATTCACCACTAGCAACAGACCAACTGCTAAAGCTGACCCAAAGCCCAACCCCGTCAGAAGTCGTAGATCATTGCGTGGCGGGTACAGTGCCGGTAAGCCAAGCTCAGCAATCGTCGAGTTCAGGCCATCAATACCCATCGCTACAATGAAGGTGAGTAAGGTCAGGCCGATCGACAACGGTGGTAAGCGCCCACTGCAGAGACGGCCAAATATCGCCAATATCCCTAACGTTACCATCAATCCCAGATAGATACCGCTGTCACGTGCGCATAACGGAAACTGCACACCACCGGATATCACATTGTGACTCTGCGCGCAGATGCCATGCACTGCAAAGAAAAGGCGTCGCTCCAAGTCTAGCGCAGTGGCAATAAACGGCAACAGCGCCAGCACGATAAGTAGTACGACCCCACCGATCACCAAAACCAGCCCTCGACGATGACGTGCTGCATGCACTATGTTTAGGAGTGACATACGAGCTCCGCAATCACTAACTATTCGACCAACGGTACGATCACAGTACTCGCCTGAGCATTTTCCACGTGCAAGCGCGCCACCGATAACCCTGCCCCGCGCGGCGCACCGGCAGTGCCCGGATTTAGGAAGAGGATACCTTTGTACATTTCGCACAATGGCCGATGACTATGTCCAAAAATATAGACCTGCGGTACCCGTCCCTCAGCCGTTTTCGGTAACGATTGCACAAGATGGTGTGGTTGTCCACCGATGTGAGTCAGATAGATCAACACCCCTTCACGCTCAATCCAGCATGTCGCCGGATACGTCCATGCCAACGCAGTGCCCCGATCGGTGTTGCCGTGGATCGCAATCACCGGTGCAATCATCGTCAACCGAGCCACGATAGCTTCATCACCGATGTCACCGGCATGCAAGATAAGCTCCACTCCATGCAACGCCGATAATGCAGCCGCTGCCAGCTTGCCATGCGTATCGGAAACCACCCCGATCTCCATACTTTACCTGGTCTGTAACTCATTGATCAACGCTTGCACGCCCTGCTCAATGCGGTGAAACGCCACTTCAGCCGGTAATGCCGGCAGATCAGGCGTCTGCCAATAACGGATGCGATCGACCCACATCGGAAAGCGTTGCTGCATAAGTGGGCGATGCTCCGTTTCGTCCAGCGCAACCACCAACGCAGCCTGTACTAGTTCTTCCTCACACAACGCCAGTGGCCACCGCACTTCGAGCGGTGGTGAAAACCCATGTTGTCGCAAACGATCCAACACCGGCGGCCAAATAGGCCCAAGATTAGCCGACGACAAACGCAACCCACGTGAATCGGCACACCAACCCGGTACCTGCTGCGCATTGAAGAGCAGTTCAGCGTAGCGACTACGGTAATAGTTTCCCGTGCAGATGAAGAGAACAGTTTGCATGAGGTTCTTTGGCGTTCCCCTATCGTGTCTTCTTACAATTGATACCGCACATACGACCGTCCACATGGCGGCCCATCAGTAGCATGCAATGTTCTCGCCGTTACATCAATGATGATCGACGTTACCGTTTCGTATCGCTCATCAGGTGGATCGGCAGGATCGACGTGAAAACAGACCGAATACGGGTAACGATCATGGTCGCGCAGTGCCATTTGGACACTTGCCAACGATTGTGGTCGCCTTGCCAACAACGCTTGCAATCGGGCTTGTCGCCACTGCGAATGGGGATAACGCTCAATCTGGCGCTCATCGATCCCCAAAGCTGTGGGATCCATGAAATGATTAGCGTGTACCACACAGCCCGCCACACACCTACTAACCGTAACTGCTTCCGGTGCTGCCTCGATGTTCACTACCTGATCAGGTGCTTGCACAAGCAAAAAATTGGCCGAACCGGCTCGTGCCTCACCGGTAATGACTGACTGTGCCTCGGCCAACGTGGAAGCACGTAGAATGTCGTAACAGCGGACATGAAACGGTCGCCGTAGACTCGCCCAATCATCCGCCGTGCTCGCCAACCCATTGATCAGTAACGCCAATCCGGCAGTATTCAAACCGATTTTGCCGCCAAAAATACCGGCTTCGGTAAAGGCTAGCGTGCGATGACCATCGGGTGCCTCGGTAAGGATAATTGCGCCGCGTACACCGACAATCCAATCCCAATTTTCGCCCGCCAACAGATGACCGTCTACCGTCTCGGTCGGCAATAACGCAAACGCCGTGCAGCCATCGGGCTTATCCGCCGGTCCATACTCGCGAAAGAGCTGGTAAAAGAGTTCGTAACGTACATTCAACGCCGCAATCGCTGCAAACTCAACCCCAGCCCCATCAGCAATTCCGCGCATGCCGGCTGCATAATCTGGACTTTGCTCGGCTATGACTGCCGCATACCGTAATCCACGTCGCCATACCTCGTCCAATGGCATCCGCAATTCTCGTTCAAACCGTGCAGTGTAAAGACGAAGGTTGGCAACAATCGCATCGCGCAATGCACGACCATGTTGCCAACCCTGTGTGTAGGCATCACCTGTCAACTTCACCAACGGCAGGCTGCTCACTTCACCTCCTCCTGTTCTTGTCGGCGCAATACCACCCAAACCGGCCCCCGGTGAAAGCCTAATCGCTGATTAATGTGCCACATCGCCTGATTGGTGCTGTCATTATCGGTTCGAATCCCGGTCACACCCATCGTTTGTGCATACGCGATCGTGTGTAATTTCAACGCCAGCGCAATTCCGCGTCCACGATAATCACGCCGCACCGCCGTAAAGCCTACTTCTACATCGGTTTCGTTATCGATCGTTTCGAGGGTGCTCAGCCCGACCACCTGCCCATCAGCCATCGCCGCAAAACTACCTTCCCATATTGCACCATGTTCAGGTTGATACAGCTTGATCCACTGTTCGTATGGTGGGATGGCGACCGGAAATGCCGATGGTACATCCACGGTAACTTGTCGTTCAAACTCGTACAACTTGTGCCAGAAGTCGCTATCGGCAGCAGCGAGTGCAGCAAAACTGTGGATTTCAATCCGCTGTCTGGTCACCCGCTCGAGTGCACTCTGAAAAGAGGTGGGATCAAAGTTGGTCACGTCAAGCCGCGATGTCCAAACGCGCCGCTGTTCGTGAAAACCGTGCCGGACAGCAAAAGCGAAACCGGTCTGCCAATTTTCATGCACTTTCGCCAACACATACCGCGGGCGATACTGCTGCCATGCCTGTTGCAGATGCTGCCAGAGCGCGGTGCCTAACCCGCGCCCCTGATAGGCAGGATGAACGTAGACCAACGTCTCGATATAGTACGGATCGGCACACCACATCGGTTGCACAAATTCGGCATATCCGGCCGCGACATCATCAAGCTCACCGATCACCCGATAGAGTATCAACTGTGGGTTATGGAGCTTATCACGCACTTGCCACTCATTCGCAATGAGCGGCGCATCGGGCACCAGCGCACTGTACACCCTCGCCATCACCTGATAGTCGTTCTGGTTCGCTTGAAAGGGACGAATCGTAAGCATATTATTCCGTTAAATGATTCCTGAACACAAAACCCCATACTACGCACTATTGCATTCCCCCGCCAGGGCACACTGCCGGTGTGTTCTCACAATCGCTACGTCCTCAGCGCTCTTGGCGCCTTTGCGTTGAGTTCCCGCCAGGGCACACTGCCGGTGTGTTCTCACAATCGCTACGTCCTCGGCG